>CATZPU010000034.1 GCA_958422845.1 uncultured Lachnospiraceae bacterium
AAATATGGCGACAATTTCCAACCGAAAAAGGAAAACTGGGAGAAGATAAAAGGCGAGATCGATTTTGAAGACGTATCCTTTATGTATCCCGACGGAAAAGAGTACGTGCTGGAGCATTTCAATCTGCACGTTCCTGCCGGAATGAACGTCGCGATCGTCGGAGAAACGGGCGCAGGAAAGTCAACGCTTGTCAACCTTGCAGGGCGGTTCTTTGAGCCGACGAAGGGGCGCATTCTGATCGACGGCATCGATTACCGCGAGCGTTCGCAGCTCTGGCTGCACAGTCAGATCGGGTACGTGCTTCAGAATCCGCATCTGTTTTCCGGTACAGTCCGTGAGAATATCCGTTACGGGAGACTGGACGCGACCGATGAGGAAATCGAGGCGGCGGCAAAGCGCGTGTCGGCGGATGTCGTTGTAGACAAGCTTGAAAAAGGCTACGACAGCGACGTAGGAGAGAGCGGCGGACGGCTCTCAACAGGAGAAAAGCAGCTCATTTCTTTTGCGCGTGCGATCCTCGCTGATCCGGCGATCTTTGTACTGGACGAGGCAACCTCATCTATCGATACAGCGACAGAGCAGCTTATCCAGAAAGCTACGCAGACGCTTCTCAAAGGTCATACCTCTTTCGTAATCGCGCACAGACTCTCGACGATCAGAAACGCTGATTTGATCCTCGTCGTAAAGGACGGCAAGATCATCGAGCGCGGTACGCACAAAGAGCTGCTGGCGCAGAAGGGATATTACCGCGACCTGTATTACAAGCAGTTTGAAGAAGAGTCCGCAATGCAGGTATTTGAGGAAGAGTGAAAAATAATTATATATTAAGAAACACGAGTGCAATGAATATGGCAGTTAAATTATATTCGTTGTACTGGAATATTAGAAAAGACTGCATGGCAGAAGCATTAGAGAAATGGGGCTTCTGCCATGCTTTTCTTATGTACTGGTAAGTGGCATTGAATCATCGAATCTCTGGATAAATCTGTCTGTTGACAGAACATATATTCGATATTATAATAAATGCAAACATATGTTCTGTAAAGACAAAAGGAAACGGAAAGGAGATGGAGGATATGGCTGTGCCGCTTGGAAACGGAGATTTTTTTACCTGCGACTATCCGCAGCATTTGATTCCAATTTCCTGTATTGCCACGTTTTCCTATGGAGGAGGCGTGCGTCCGCAGTATATCCAGATCACTTTTTCGGACGGGAACCGCGCATCTTTTCAGGTCGGAAAAATTCATCTGATACAGGATCATAAGAATTGCGATGTTACGTTCACCTGTGATATATTGGATGGGGAACGGGAAAAGAAAGCCGTATTGTATTTTGATCGGAAGAGAGATCGGTGGTTCTTGCGAAAGGACATTTCCATATAAATTGTATAGATGGGGGGAATTTCGCATGAACTGCATGACAGAGGAAGGAGCGGATAGAAGATGGCAGAGCAGACAGGATCGCGGGTATATGCAGCGGTAGATCTGAAATCCTTCTATGCCTCTGTGGAATGCCATGAGAGAAATCTGAATCCTCTGGAGACAAATCTCGTAGTGGCGGACATCAGCAGGACGGAAAAGACGATCTGTCTGGCAGTGTCCCCGTCGCTGAAAGAGTATGGGATTTCGGGGCGTGCGAGGCTGTTTGAAGTGGTACAGCGGACAGAGCAGGTCAATAGAGAGCGTCTGCAAAAAGCGCCGAAGAGAAAATTTACGGCAGGCTCGTATGATAAAACAGAGCTGAGGACGCATCCCGAATATAAACTGGAGTACATCGTGGCTGTGCCGAGAATGGCGTTGTATATAGAGTACAGCCGCCGTATTTACGATGTGTATCTGAAATATATCGCACCGGAGGATATCCATGTATACAGTATTGATGAGGTGATGATGGATTTCACCTCCTATCTGAAAGCGTATGGAGCGACGCCGGAGCAGCTTGCAAAAAGGATTGTGCAGGATATTTTTGAAACGACGGGCATCACGGCGACGGCGGGGATCGGTTCCAACCTGTATTTGTGTAAGGTGGCTATGGATATTGTCGCAAAGCGTGTGGAGCCGGATGAGGACGGTGTACGTATCGCACGGCTGGATGAGATGTCGTACCGCCGGATGCTCTGGGATCATACGCCTATCACGGATTTTTGGAGAGTCGGACAGGGATATGCAAGAAAATTAAAGGAGCACGGCATCTTCACGATGGGAGACGTCGCGCGCTGCTCGATAGGAAAGGCAAACAGCTATTACAACGAAGAGCTTTTGTACCGCCTGTTTGGCGTCAATGCCGAGCTGCTGATCGATCACGCATGGGGCTGGGAGCCGTGTACGATCGCAGAGATTAAATCATACAGACCGGAAGCGAAAAGCATTTGTTCCGGTCAGGTGCTCTCCTGCCCTTATGAAGCGGAAAAGGCACGGATCGTCGTTATGGAAATGGCAGATATGCTCTCGCTCGATCTGGTGGAGAAAAGGCTTGTGACAGATCAGTTGGTGCTTACGGTCGGGTATGACAGCACAAGTCTTGCGCTTCCCGCTCTTCATTACGACGGAAAGATCAAGAGGAATCATTACGGAAAAAAGGTGCCGGAGCATGCCCACGGGACGGTTAATCTTCAAAGAAAAACGTCATCTTCAAAGGTGATCACGCAGGCAGTGACGGAGCTGTACGACCGTATCGCAGACCGCAGGCTTTTTGTGCGGCGGATCAATATATCGGCAAACCGTCTCGAAGATGAAAGAAACGCGCAGGAAACAGTCTGCTATGAGCAGTATAGCCTGTTCACAGATTACGACAGGCTAAAACAGCAGCGGGCAGAGGAAAGGGCAGCTTTGAAAAAGGAGCGGAAGCTGCAGGAGACGATGCTGGATATACAGAAGCGTTTCGGAAAAAACGCAGTGCTCAAAGGTACGAATCTTATGGACGGAGCGACGGGACGGGAGCGAAATGCAGAGATCGGCGGACACAGGGCGTAGAGGATGCCGGAACGTACAGAATATAGAAAATACAGGGGACAGAGGTGAGGCAGGATGAGAGACTATGAGGATATGATAGACCTTCCGCATCACGTATCAAAAAATCACCCACAGATGCCGATGCACGACAGGGCGGCTCAGTTTGCGCCCTTTTCGGCTCTGTCAGGACACAGTGAAGTAATAGCGGAGGCAGCGCGCCTGACAGGACGAAAAATAGAGCTGGATGAATACGAAAGGCAGGGATTGGATGAGACGCTTCTTGCTTTGCGCGCCCATATCAGGGAAAAGCCGGAAATAGAGGTTACTTATTTTTTTCCTGATGCAAATAAGGACGGCGGCAGATACGAAACGGTAAAAGCAGCGCTTACAAAGATCTGTGAGACGAGTCGCAGCTTGTTTATGGAGGACGGAAGGCAGATACAGGTGGATGATATTTTAAACATTATATACGAAAGACGGACGGAGGATAACAATGACGGAATTTTGCCGCGGAAGGTCACAGGATCAGGAAGAGATCATTGATTTTATAAATATGGTATTTAGCCAGAACAGCGTGCCGCATGATTTTAAGACATTGCTGCCGAAGCTTTACGGTGACGATGCAGATACGGGCTGCTGTCATTTTCTGGCAAAGGAGGACGGGAAGATACGGGCTGTGGTCGGACTTTTTCCGACGCAGCTTCATGTAGGAGAAAGACGGCTGAAGCTGGGGCATATCGGTTCTGTCAGCGTTCATAAATATTCCAGAGGAAAGGGATATATGAAAAAGCTGATGCATATGGCGATCGAAGCTGCAAAAGCAGAGGGAATGGATGCGCTTGTCCTTGGCGGTCTGAAAAACAGGTATCAGTATTTTGGATTTCAGCCGACAGGTATCAGGCTGAAGTACGAATTTATTCCCGAGAATGTGTCGCATCAGTACAAGGGAGAGGGCAGCGAAGCGATTACTTTTGCCAAGATCACATCTCCGGCGGATCATCTGTTCGCGGACGTACGTGCTCTCTACGAGCAGCGTTCGATCCATATGGACAGAGGCAGTGACGATTATTTTTACCGTGTATTGTGCTCGTGGGGGAATCGCGTTTACGCTGTCTTAAAACGGGGAAAGTTTGCAGGCTATATGCTCAGTTCTGCGGATCATCGCTATGTCGGCGAGTGGGGACTTTTGGAAAAAACAGACTTTCCGGCGGTTCTTGCAGCGTGGTTTGCAGCATTTGGCGAATCGCAGCTTGTGGTGATATGTCCGCCGTACGATAAGGAGAGCAGCGAGATACTCGGCAGGTATAACGAATCCTTCGCGCCTGTCACGGGAGCGAACTGGCGTATCCTGAATTTTGAAAATGTCGCGGAGGCATTCATGCGTCTGAAAAATGAGTACGATCCGCTTGAAGCTGGAAGTCTTGGACTTTCGGTCAAAACGTATAACGACAGTATAGATTTTTACAGGTTTGAAAGTGACGGACAGAGCGTTCATGCCGGACGGGAGACTTTAGAGCTGCCGTGTGAGAGAAAACTGGAGCTTGACCTGCTCGACGCGCAGGAAGCGTTGTTTTCAGAAGCGGTGCATTGGAGAGATTACGGCATTTTGGGCGGCGCAGTTTACAAAAACTGGTTTCCGCTGCCGTTGTATGTGGACGACGCCGACACGTGCTGATGGATCGGCAGAAGATTGTGGAGTGAAAAAAGTCAGCGGAAAATTTCCCAAGCAAAAAATCGGCGAAAAATCAGTGGAAAATCTGCAAAAGCAGCGAAAAAGCACTTGACGGATGGTATCGTGTGTGCTATAGTCTTAAAGACTGCCGAAGACAGCAGGTGCCGCAAGGCATAAGGAGAAAACGCCTGCCGAGGAGAAAAGAGATTCTTAGGAAGAATTTACAGCTCTCTGTCTTGCAGAGGGCTTTTTTATTTCATCAAGACATATTTTTGAATATCGTTTTGCTGAAAATTCCTACTTATCCGGCGGTACACTTAAATCTATAAGGAGGTGCACCATTTCATGGCAAAAGTTGAACTGAAGAAACCGATCGTGGCAGAGATTTCAGAGAACATCAAAGACGCACAGTCAGTCGTTCTGGTACATTACAGTGGTATTACGGTTGAAGCTGATACAGCGCTTCGTAAAGAGCTGAGAGAAGCTGGTATTACTTACAAAGTGTACAAGAACACAATGATGAACTTCGCTTTTGAAGGTACAGACTGTGAGCCGCTGAAGCAGCATCTGGAAGGACCGAATGCTATCGCTATTTCAAAAGACGATGCAACAGCTCCGGCCAGAATCATTGCAAAGTATGCAAAGACTGCTCCGACAATGAAGATGCTCGCTGGTATCGTAGAAGGAAACTACTATGATGAGAAGGGTGTAGCAGCGCTTGCAACCGTTCCGTCAAGAGAAGAACTTCTTGGAAAACTTCTTGGAAGCATCCAGTCACCGATTACAAATCTCGCTCGTGTGCTTAATCAGATCGCAGAGTCAAAGGCTGAGTAATCACAGGACGCAGAATCGGAGATATTTTAATTAAAAAGAAAAGAATATTTAAATCAGGAGGAAAATAAAATGGCAAAGTTGACAACAGCTGAATTTATCGAAGCTATTAAAGAGTTATCTGTACTTGAACTGAACGAGCTGGTAAAGGCTTGTGAGGAAGAATTTGGTGTATCTGCAGCAGCAGGCGTTGTAGTAGCAGCAGCAGGCGCTGGCGCAGCAGAAGCAGCAGAGGAGAAGGACGAGTTCGACGTAGAGCTTACAGAGGTAGGCCCGAACAAGGTTAAGGTTATCAAGGTTGTACGTGAAGCTACAGGTCTTGGTCTGAAAGAGGCTAAAGAAGTAGTAGATGGTGCTCCGAAGGTAATCAAAGAGGGCGCTTCCAAGGCAGAGGCTGAGGAAATGAAGACAAAGCTCGAGGCAGAAGGCGCAAAGGTTACACTGAAATAATCGCGAAAGCTACGAGCCATGCGAAAATAATAAAGACACGCAGACGGGAACTTGTTCCCGAAAGCGTGTCTTTTATTATTTTCATAGGGCGACAGCCCGCGTGCGAGGAAGCGCGAAGTGGTTCCGAGTTCGCACGGCTCGTAGAGTGCAGGGAAGAGATTCCGCTTGCGGAAATCTCCGGTTTTTTGACTTTATGAAGGAGCAACGCGCACGAGAAAATGCGCAGCATTTGCGAGTCGACGCGGTGCGCTCAGTCTGCGTGTGCAGAGGAAACTTGTTTCCATCCGCGTGTCTTTTATTATTTTCATAGGGCGACAGCCCGCGTGGGAGGAAACGCGCAGCGGTTCCGAGTTCGCACGGCTCGTAGAGTGCAGAGGTGAAAAAGTAGAGAAAAATCGCACCGAATATAATATAAACAATATGTTGCTAATAACAGATTTGTATGATACAATTAAAAAAGAAAATAAACTGTCCACTATCAAAATTTCTACATCTAAGAACATCTAAACCCCATCTTCAAAATTCTTGCAAAATCTATTCAATCCAAGGCAAATATGATAAAATGAAGGAGAAACGTATGGTAAAAGACAAAACAGAGAACAAAGCGAAAATTGGATCAAAAACGAAAAGTAAAACGGTCGGTAGTACGCAAGTGAAACTCTCAGAAAGAGCTGCGCGTATCGCCGGAGCTTACACTTGAGGACGGGGCGACGAGAATATTTCTGAATACGCGTGGAACGAACGACGACGAAGTATCAAAAGAACTGAGAGAATTTCTGCATTATCTGGAGCATACGACAGATGCGGCGGCGAAACAAGCTGAGAGCAGCCGCATTCAGAAGATACATGACCGTGTGAAAAAGGTACGATCCAATGAAGAGATTGGGGTGAAGTATATGCAGGCATGGGAAGAAAAATATTATGACAGGCAGGATGCTCAAAAAGATGCAAAACGAAGCATGGCGCGGAGTCTGGCAGATATGGGCGTTCCTCTTGAGAAGATCGCTAAGGCTGCCGAGGTAGACTTGGAGACGGTTCGCCGATGGATCGAAGGAGGCTCAGAAGAAGAGATTGAAGATGATATAGAAGAAACCGATATATGATGCGCCTAAAATATCCGGCGGCAGTTTGAAGATACATTCGTTTCGACTGCCGCCGGATATTTATCTATATGCTTTCGTAGCAGCGAATCAGCAGCAACAGCAATCACGGTTACGCCGCAGCATTCCAAGCGCAAAATGCGGTTGTATATCGTATAAAAGCATGATAAAATAGTAATATAATGATATAGTACAAAGGAGGGCAATGCTATGGGAATAAAGGTAACAGGAGCAGAACTGGAGATCATGCAGCACTTATGGGAACAGTCGGATAACAATACGTTTGCGCAGCTTCTCGCATGGTTTAATACAGAAGGGGGCAAGCAGTGGAGTAAGCAGACGTTGAATACGAATCTGCTGCGCCTCATCAAAAGAGGATTGCTTGAGCGGGTGAACGGATCGCCGAAGTCCGTTTACGTACCGACGGTGGACGAGGCGCGTTATGAGCAGCTTTGTGCAAAAGAGATTCTGGAGGAATCCTACAGCGGAAAGCTTGCGAATTTCATTGCGGCGTTTAGCGGAGGTCAGAGGCTCACAGCGGAAGAGGAGCAGAAGCTGATGCGCTTCATCGAAGAAAAGGAGAGCGTATGAGTTTAATTACGGCGATGAGCCTTGCCGGAAGCATAGCGATGCTGCTGTATTATTTGTCCGGTTTGATTTTGAAAAAAAGGTTTAGCGCATTGGATAAGGATATACTGCTGAAGGTGGCGATGTTTTTCTTTCTTTTTCCGGTTCCAAGGATAAAATATTATCTGCCGTATGAAGTGCGGGACTTCCTGCCGGGATTTATCAATCACGACATAGGCTGGATAGTACGGTTCGGGGCATCCGGTTATACAGCGATTCCTCTTGGTTCGGCAAAATATATGATAATTGAAAGCTGGAAGGTCGTCTATGCGGCGGTGGGAGTGTGTGCTGCGCTAGGCTTTATCGGTTATCAGACTCTTCGGTATTTTCGTTTGAAAAGGCTGCTCAGGGTATGCGCAAAAGACATTTCAAAGGAGACGTTTGAAAACAACCTGAACTTGCAAAAGATGTGCGGGAAAAAGCGGATCACGATCCTGAAAATGTCAGAAATACAGACACCGTTTACCTTAGGCGTCCTGCGTCCGGCCATATTTTTGTCGGAGCAGGATTTTGGGCAGGAAGAGTTGGAGTTTGTGCTCTGCCACGAGGCGGCTCATATTAAAAGACGGGACGTTCTGGTGAAGTGGCTCGGTCTGCTGATCGTACTGGTGCATTGGTTTAACCCGCTTTCGTATTTGATGCTAAGAGAAATAAATAAAGTCTCGGAATATCGGTGCGACGAGGCGGTGCTGCGTGTCGCGGGCGATGAAAAAAGAGGCGCGTATGCGCGGTTGGTCGTACGCACGGCAGCAATGGGGACGCAAAAAACGCAGCTTTGGGCAACCAGTTTATCAGGAAGTAAAAAAGATATTTCTGACAGAGTAGAGACGATTATGGAGCGAAGAAGGACAAGAAAAGGATTAGGGATCGCTGTGGCAGTGATCGTGGCAACGCTTAGCAGCTATGGCAGTACGTATGCGTATGAACGAGCAGAAATATGGAGTAATTTTGAAAATCCGGAAGAGGGAGAGGAGATTGTGTTTATTCCGGATGCCGATGAGAGCAGCGATACGGCTGGAGAAGAATATTTTGAAATGCCGGATTTTTCTTTTGCTGATTTTA
>CATZPU010000035.1 GCA_958422845.1 uncultured Lachnospiraceae bacterium
GTACACGCTCGTCGCTCCGAGCAGGAAGGTGACAGCCGCAAACTGCTCCTCCCTCTCCTCGTCGAACCATTCTTTATAGCAGCACGCCTTCACGTTTTTGTAACGTCTGCTCTTTGCAACCAGCCCAAATACCGTGCGGTGCTGCTTTCCGTACAGAGGATCGGCAAACATCTGCTCCGCCTGCGGATGACGCTCTATTTCCTGCCAGCCCACCGCAGCCTTTCCGTCAAATCCCGGCACGATCCCTTTCATCTTCAGGTAGGAAAGCTGTGCGAACACAAGCGCGTCCACCTCCGAAAAAGGCGTTTCGCGAAAACTTTTCGCTCCATACTCTTTCAAATACTGCACCAGATCTGCTTTCAAATATATTCCTCCATAACAGACGTTTTATTTACTTCTGAAACTTCTCAAGCTCTTCATTCTCACCGACTACGATCAGTATCTCTCCGTCCTGAAGCTGTTCATGCGGATCGATCTTCACATTCACCGTATTGCCGCGCTTGATCCCGATCACGTTTAAGTTGTGCTTTTCTCTGATCTGCAGCTCCACAAGCGTCCTGTTGCACCACTGGCGAGGTACCTCCATCTCGACAAGGCTGTATTTCGGCGAAAGCTCGATCCAGTCGGCAAAATTTTCCGCGACGAGATACTTTGCAATACGCCGTCCCATCTCGACCTCAGGATAAATGATCTTGTGCGCGCCTACGTTTTTGAGGATCTTTTCATGCAGCTCATTTCTCGCCTTTGCCAGAATCCTCGGTATACCGATCTCGCTGCACTGCATCGCCGTCACGATACTTGCCTCAAGATCCTCTGTGATCGCTATGATCGCACCGTCGACGTTTCTAAGGCCGAGCTTATGAAATACCTCCTGATCGTCCACATCCGCGCAGATCGCATAGCTTACGTCATCCGCAATTTCCTGTATCACCTCCGGGTCCTTATCCACGACGATGATCTCACAGCCAAGCTGCTGCAGCGTCACTGCAATACTCTTTCCGAACCTTCCTGCTCCGAATACCACATACTGCTTCTTCATACTTATCCCACCATTACGCGCTCTTCAGGCAGCGTCCTTCCATTTTTATTTTTACCGATCTTTGATGCAAACAAAAGAACGAGCGTCACCGGACCGAGCCGTCCCATATACATCAGCCCGATCAGAACGATCTTGCTTGCCGCACACAGTCTCGGCGTGATCCCCGTCGTCAGTCCTACCGTGCCGACCGCCGAAGCAGCCTCATAGAGCACATCCATAAAGCGCAGCGGCTCAAAAAGAAGGATCAGCATCGTTCCGATCATCATAACTAAAAAGGAAACGAGCGTGACCGAAAAAGCCGTCCGCACCGTATAAAACGGTATTTTTCTGCGAAAGCACTCCGTATCCGGCGTACCTTTTAGTACCGACCAGCACGTAAGCAGCAGGATCATGACAGTCGTTGTCTTGATACCGCCTGCCGTTCCTCCCGGCGAGCCCCCGATAAACATCAGCATACAGGAAAGCAGCTTCGCTTCCTCCCAGAACGCTCCCTGCGGAATGGTGAAAAATCCGGCAGTCCTCGTCGTGACAGACTGGAACATTGCCGCCATCCATTTCTGGGCATTCGGCATATCCCCCAGTGTATGGGGGTTTTTGTATTCCATCAAAAAGAAAGCAAGCGCGCCGCCGAATACGAGCAGCAGCGTCATGCAAAGCGTCAGCTTCGTATGAACGCGCATTTTCTGAAGCGCACGCTTCACGGTATATTCCCGTTTGAGAATACGCCGCATCGTCCGCGTCAGATCCTGCCAGACGATAAAGCCAAGACCGCTGACAATGATAAGTCCCATCGTGACAAGATTTATAAGCGGATCTGTCTGATACGCCTGAAGGCTCGTCTCTCCGAGAATATCGATTCCCGCATTACAGAAAGCGGATACCGCATGGAATACTGAGTACCATATCCCATGGAAAAATCCGAACTCCGGTACGAACCGGAACGCGTAGAGAAGCGCCCCTATTCCCTCTACGACAAAGGTACCCTTGATTACATATTTCAACATTATGACAAGCCCGCTCATCGTGTTCAGATTGTACGTTTCCTGTATGATCACACGGCTTCTGACCGTGATCTGCCTGCGCAGGATCAGAAAAACGCCCATCGTACACGCGATGATTCCGAGTCCACCAAGCTGTATCAGCAGAAGCAGGATAAGCTTGCCAAATATCGTAAACTGTGTCGCCGGAACGATCGTTACAAGACCTGTCACACAGACCGCCGAACACGAGGTAAAGAGGGCGTCAATAAAATTCAGCCATTTTCCGTCCGCGTTGCATACAGGCAGGCAAAGCAGGACGCCTCCCAGAAAAATAACGAGTGCAAAGCCCGCCACCATGATCTGCGAGGCAGTCATGTGCATTTCTATTTTTTTTGTAATCTTCCTTAATCTGTTCATCTCTGTCAATTATTTACCGCTGAAATTTCTCTGCCGCACGATCTCATACGCAAGCACTCCCGCCGCGACAGATGCATTCAGGGAATCAATGTTGCCCTGCATCGGAATAGACGCAGTAAAATCACATTTTTCCTTCACAAGCCTGCTGACGCCCTCGCCCTCGTTGCCGATGACCAGCCCGATCGGCCCTGTCAGATTCTGGCGGTACATCACCTCTGCCCCCATGTCCGCACATACAAACCAGATGCCTTCTTTTTTCAGCTCGTCGATCGTATTGCCGAGATTCGTCACGCGCGCCACCGGCGTATAATTCAAAGCCCCCGCCGAAGTACGCGCTACTGTAGCCGTCAGACCTACTGCGCGGCGTTTCGGAATGATCACGCCGTGCGCCCCTGCCAGATTCGCAGTACGGATGATCGCGCCGAGATTGTGCGGATCTTCGATATTGTCAAGAAGAAAGAGAAACGGCGCTTCCCCTTTTTCCCGTGCCTTTGCAAGAATATCCTCCACTTCCGCATACTCATACGCCGCGGCGTACGCGATCACGCCCTGATGGTGTCCTGTCTGTGAGATCTGGTCAAGCCGCTCCTTTTGCACATAGTCGACGACTGTGCCGCTCTTCGCTGCCTCACGCTTGATCGTCTGTACCGGTCCGTCCTGACATCCGCTCTGGATCAGAAGCCTGTCTATCGTCCTGCCGGAGCGCATCGCCTCCAGCACCGCATTCCTTCCCTCAATGATCCTGCCATCTTCCGCCTCTTCCTGCGGCAGATTGTCAAAGAAACGTTCCTTACGCTCTCTTCCGACACCTCTTTTTGGAAAACGCCTGTCACTTTCTCTGCGGCGTCTGTTATCGTCAGTTCTCATAAATCGTCCTCTTCACTTTCTCTGATATGTTTATTTTTCCGGAAAGTATGATTCTTCCCACAATTACAGCTTTTATTCCGGCTTACGGTATCTCCACACCGAGCGTTTGAAGCCCCTTTGCGATCAGCTCATTCATCCGCACAAACTCTTTTTCCAGATACAGATAACCGATCAGCGCCTCGAATCCCGTCGCCTCAAGATACTGCGTCATGCTCGCATTTTTTGCCTTCGTATACGGCTTGGAATTTCTCCCGCGCCTGTATACGGCTTCTTCCTCTTCCGTCAATAAGGGAAGAAGCGCTTCTGCCATCTGCGCCTGCGCTTTTGCGCTCACACACGACGTCACTCTCTGGTGAAGCTTCTGCACCTGCGTATTCCCCTGACTTACAAAAAAGGAACGCACGACGAGCTCATACGCCGCATCGCCGATATACGCCAGTGCAAGCGGAGAATACATTTTCCAGTCCCGCGCAGAAAGCCTGAATGTCTGATTCAGGCTCTCTTCAAAAGATATTATGCTCTTTTCCATTTTACTCCTTCTCTCGTATCCAGAAGTGTAATTCCCTTCTCTAAAAGCTCATTGCGGATCTCGTCTGCACGCGCGAAGTTCTTCGCCTTTCTTGCAGCCTGACGCTCCTCGATCAGTTTTTCGATCTCCTCATCAAGCAGTTCTTCTTTCTCCTGCGCAATGATGCCCAGAATATCGCAAAGTGTAATGATCTCTTCGCGCACTGCGGCGATAAAGGCTTTCGTGTTTGCAGAACTTACGCTGCTGTTTGCGTATTTTACAAGCTCAAATACTGCGGCGATCGCATCCGCCGTATTGAAATCATCGTCCATTGCCTCGTCAAACTTTGCCGCAAATGCTTCTGCTTCCTTCATCTGCGCCTGCTCTTCCCCGCTCATCTCCTGCTGCTCTGCCGCCTGCTCAAGGTAGTTCAGATTGGACACCGCATTGCGGATACGCTCCAGTGCGTTCTTAGAGGATTCCATCAGCTCCGCGCTGAAATTAAGCGGGCTTCTGTAGTGTGCGCTCAGCATGAAGAAGCGCAGCACCTGAAGATCGTACTTCTCGGAGATCTCGCGTACAGTAAAGAAATTGCCAAGCGATTTTGACATCTTGCGGTTGTCGATATTTAAGAATGCGTTGTGCATCCAGTATTTTGCAAACGTCTTTCCATTGCAGCACTCGCTCTGTGCGATCTCGTTCTCGTGATGCGGGAAGATCAGATCCTCGCCGCCTGCATGGATGTCGATCTCTTCACCGAGATACTTCTTTGCCATTACAGAACACTCAATATGCCAGCCCGGACGTCCGTCGCTCCACGGTGACGGCCATGACGGCTCGCCCTCCTTCTTCGGTTTCCACAGCACGAAATCAAGCGGATCTTCCTTCTGGTCCTCTCCTGTAACGAGAAGAGAACGGTTGCCGCCGCGCAGATCATCAAGATTCTTGTGAGAGAGCTTTCCGTATTCATCAAACTTACGTGTACGGAAGTATACCGTACCGTCGACGTTATAGGCATATCCTTTTTCCATCAGTGTCGTGATCATCTCGATCATGCCGTCGATCTCCTGTGTCGCAAGCGGATGTGTCGTCGCAGGCTTCACATTCATGCCTTCCATATCCTTTTTGCACTCAGCGATGTATCGCTCGGAGATCTCCTGCGCGCTTACGCCTTCCTCGATCGCTTTTGCAATGATCTTATCGTCTACATCTGTGAAATTAGAAACGAAATTTACGTCATAGCCCTTATGCTCCATATAACGGCGCACCGTATCAAATACGATCATCGGACGCGCATTTCCGATATGGATAAAATTGTAGACAGTCGGTCCGCAGACATACATGCTGACCTTTCCCTCCTGAATCGGTACAAACTCCTCTTTTCTCTTACTCTGTGTATTATAAATCTTCATAAACAAATCCCTCTGCTTTCTATGATGTTAATATTGAAAGATGCCTTACATCATACTATTGATTAAGTCTAAGCAAATTTATATGCTTTGTCAATTCTTTTCTTGACGCTTTTTATTCACACCCAAATCATGCTTTTAGGTCTCATCCGCAAGTGATTCGACCTGTTCCAAACAGTTACACAACTTCATTGATAAAAATTTTCTGTGAATCATACCTGCTGCAAAATACGCCTGCTCCGGGACGCTTGCCCATCAGAAGAGGAACCTGCTCCTCCCCCTTCGGCTCAAGAAACGGCTGATACCCTAAAACTTTGCACGAACCGTACGCCTCGGCAAATTCCGTAAGAGCTTCCCTGCCTTCCTCTAAGTAATCGGGATCGAGGATCACCTCGCGCAGCTCGCACCTCTCTTGTGAACCTGTCTTTCGTGCATCGGACGGAGCGCCGTTCTCCTGCGGAAGATGCTCCGTGCCGAATGGCGCATCGTTCTCCTGTTGAAGCTGCTCCGTACCAAATGGCGTATCGTTCTTTTTCCCCTGCACCGCGTCAGTATCGGAAGCATCCGGCAGCTCTCTGGAAGTACAAAATGTCCCGATCAGAGTTCCGTCCTGCCGGCAGATCACCATGACATCCCCGTTTTGCGCGCGCTGTTCCGCACAGAGCCTTTCGTAATACGGCGCATCACGGTAAACAAATATATCGTACTGATCCTTCAGCACACGATTTACAAACGCGGCAAGCGCGCCGTACTCCTGCGGTAATACCGGACGGCATAGGAGCCCTGTATTCTCTTCTATCTCCGCCGCGCGCAGTATATCTCTGGCATTCTCTTCTATTCGTGCCACACCCAGTACAGACTTGATAGCCTTGCTGTTCTTTTCGGAGCTATCTCCAAGCTGCGCCGCACGCAGCACATCCTTCCGCTCCTCTTTCAAACCGGCTATACGCAGGATGCCGCGTCTTTGCATACAAAAATACCGATACCCAAACGGTGCGTATATCTTCTCTGAGGCAGGCATCAAAAACGTAAACTGCTCGCCTGCCGCTTTCATCTCCCGCTCTGCAAGCGCGAGCAGCGACCGCATCAGCCCGCGATGCCTGTATTCCTCCTGCGTTGCTACTGCTACAATATAATGCAGAGTATGGATCTCTCCCTGCACATACATACGAAACGGATTCAGATGTACCATAGCATGGATTCCGTCCTCATCTTCTGCGACATATATCTTATTGTCCCGCGTTTTCCACTCATAGTAATAGTCCACAAACGCCTTATCGTCCTCCGAAAACACTTCCTCATACAGCGGACGCGTCCTGCCATGCTCCGATACGTCAAGGCGTCTTAGGATCATCCCTGACACTCCTTTGCACAGCCTGCGCAGCCGGACGATGTCATGCGGTCATCTGCGATCAGATCGGAAAGCGGCTGCAAAAGGCAGACAGCCTGCGCGGAAATTCCATCTCCGCTTCCTGTAAATCCAAGTCCCTCCTCTGTAGTTGCCTTGATATTGACGCGGTCGGTCGTGATGCCAAGCGTCTGTGCGACGTTTTCTTTCATCTGCTCCATATACGGCAGCAGCTTCGGTCTCTGTGCGATCACAGTCGCGTCAATATTCCCGATCACAAAACATTTTTCCTCCAGAAGCGCTCCTACATGGCGCAGCAGCTCGATACTGGAGATGTCTCTGTATTTTTCATCCGTATCCGGAAAATGCTTTCCGATGTCTCCGAGCGCTGCCGCGCCCAGAAGCGCATCCATGATCGCATGCAAAAGCACATCTGCATCTGAATGTCCCAGAAGCCCCTTTTCATACGGTATCTCCACGCCGCCGAGGATCAGTTTTCGATCCTCCGTAAGGCGGTGTACGTCATATCCCATACCTATTCTCATATCTGTCTCTCTTCCTTTCATGTCCGATTCTTCATTGTCCGTTCTTTCTGCCAATTTCTTTGCTGTCCATTTTCTGACAGTCGCTTTCCTGTTATTCTTTCCCGAAAACCGGTTTTCTGTCTGCGCCCGCCTGTATCTTTCTCTCTTTTCGGTGCTGTTCTCTTACTGCGCCGCATCCTGATGCTGTACCGACTGCGGATCAGGACATGTAATCTCCACCATCTTCTCTATCATGTGATGAAGAAGCTGCGCCTGCTTTGTATTTACTGCCTTGTAATAGACTTCCTTGCCCTCACGCCGGCTCGTGATAAGACCGCCTGCTTTGAGAAGCTTCAGGTGATGCGAAACGGCGGGGCTGCTCATCCCCATCATGGCTGAAATATTCAGCACACACTCTTCACAGTGACACAGGATCCAGAAAATGCGTATCCTCGTCGCGTCGCCAAGCTGCTTAAACACATCGGAAACAATCTGAAATTCTGATGTCTCCGGCATATGGCTGCATAGATCCGCAGAGCTTTTACAATGCGCATGCGGTAATGTTGTCTGAGTCATAAAATCCCCTCCGTACTGGAATGATTATTTTTTTATCATACCACAAAACTGAAGCAAACGGAAAAAGAATTTCACGCCCCTTTTCCGCTCACTGCATAGACGATGTCCCTGATCCCCGACACGGATAAGACGTCCCAGATCCTGCGGTTGTTATCTATGTCCGCCTCTCCGCAGTCGATCACTTCCATCCGCAGCCGGATCATATCGAGAAAGGAATCAGCTACCTTGATCTTAAGCTGCTCAAGAGCCGCCGCAAGCTTGTCCACAAATACATGCCCCAGAATCTCTACTGCCAGAGAATCCTGCGTGATGCCAAGCGGCTTTCCAAACTGCTTTTCGTACAGAGAGCGTGCATATTCCGCAATCAGCAAAGAGCCTTTCGTCTGCGGATCATTCAAAAAATCCACCAGTGTCTGATCGTTTCTGACTCTCACACATTTATCCTCACACACGATCCCGATTCCGTGAAATTCTGTATTCCATTCATACATATCACAGTCCTCCTTTGTATTGCTGCCGTACCGGAGCGCTTCTTTATTTACTGCTGCAAAAACGCTGTTACACGCTACTTCCTGTTTGCCATGAGCCAGCCCATGATATGGATCGCCTGCTGGAACTCTCCCTTTGTTATCAGCTCCCCGATCTCCTGTGAGGAAAATTTTTTCACATTCAGGAATTCCGTTTCATCAAGGGACTGCCCTGACACCTTGCGGCAATTCTTTGCTGTAAACAGATGCGCATAGTTATCCGCTATCGTAGCGTTTGACGGCACAGTGATGAGATGCTCCCAGTCATCTGACTCATACCCCGTCTCTTCACGAAGCTCGCGTTTTGCCGCCCCCAGCGCATCTTCTGCGGATATATCGCTTAAACCGCCGTACTCCTTTCCGTCGCTACGCTCTATCCCGCCTGCCGGAAATTCTGTCGTCACC
>CATZPU010000036.1 GCA_958422845.1 uncultured Lachnospiraceae bacterium
AGGGCGCCAGCCTGAGACCGAGATGGAGCGAAGCGGAATCGAGGTGACCGGCTTGTAGCGAAGGCAAGAGGCGGACATCGAAAGACAAGAAACCCGCTTGCGGTTGGGCTTGTCAAACGGTGTCTTTGTAGGGCGCCAGCCTGAGACCGAGATGGAGCGAAGCGGAATCGAGGTGACCGGCTTGCAGTGAAAGAAAAGTCGAGACATGCAGCGAAAGTCAGAAGAAACAGAAAATTTGGAGGGTGGAAAAATGGACTTTTGGTATAACAATACAGTTTTTTATCATATGTATCCGCTTGGAATGAGCGGAGCACCGTTTGAAAACAAAGGAGAAGAGGTAGTACATCGTTTTACAGAGCTGCAGAAATGGCTGCCACATGTAAAAGAGCTTGGCTGCGGTGCAATTTATATCGGACCTCTGTTTGAATCGACAACGCACGGGTATGATACGAGAGACTATAAAAAGGTAGACCGCAGGCTTGGGGATAACGAAGATTTTAAAGTATTTGTTCAGCAGGCGCATGAGCTGGGACTTAAGATCGTCGTTGACGGTGTATTCAATCATACGGGAAGAGAGTTTTTCGCATTTCAGGATATTCAGAAATATAGGGAAGGTTCCAGATACTGCGGATGGTACAAGGGAATCAATTTCGGATGGAATAATCCTTATAATGATGGTTTTGGATATGAGGCATGGAGAAATTGTTTTGAACTGGTGAATTTGAATCTGCAAAATCGAGAGGTAAAGGACTATTTGTTTGATGTGATCCGGTTCTGGATCCACGAGTTTGATATTGACGGAATTCGTCTGGACTGTGCGGATTGTCTTGACTTTGATTTTATGAAGGAAATGAGATGGATGACCGCAAATGAAAAATCAGATTTTTGGCTAATGGGAGAGGTGATCCATGGCGATTATGCACGTTGGGCAAATCAGGAAATGCTCCATTCCGTGACGAATTATGAGCTGCACAAGGGTTTGTATTCAGGGCATAATGATCACAATTATTTTGAGATCGCGCATACGATCCGCAGGCAGTTTGATGAGAATGGCGGAATTTATAAAGGAAGGACACTGTATTCGTTTGTTGATAATCATGATGTGGACCGTATCGCATCAAAATTAAATGATATACGCCATTTGAAACCGGTATATACGCTTTTATATACTTTGCCGGGTAATCCGTCCATTTATTACGGTTCTGAATGGGGAATAGCGGGAAGAAAGGCAGACGGAGGCGATCCGGCTCTGCGTCCGAAGCTTGTGCTTGAGGAAATGGAGAAGAATGCACCGGTCGAGTGGCTTGAGGATTATCTTGCATTCCTCGGAAAATGCAGAAACGAACATCCGATAATCGGCGAGGGCAGATACCGTGAGCTTCTGCTTACAACACGACAGTACGCATATGCGCGTCTCGGAGAGCAGGAGAGCGTGCTCATACTGGCAAATAACGATGAGCAGGAAGCGCATTTATCTGTACCGCTTCCGGAAGCAGCAAAGAAAATAATAAACCTTGAGACAGAGGAAGAGGTCATGGAGGACTGCGGCAGAGTGAATATGACTCTTCCGGCAGGAGGATGTGCATTGCTGCTTTTGGAACACAGATAAAAAGATCTTGCCGGGCGTCAATATGACAGAATACAGGGACGCTCTTTTATATAGAAGCGACGCAGCGGGGAAAGAAAATGAGTGGCTGTGAAGCGACGCATTATGGAATAATAAGGAGAAGAGGATATGGCAGGCAGAACAAAGAAGGTACAAACAGAGAAAGCAGTTGTACAGAAAAAGACAAGGGCGAAGAAGCAGGAAGCGGAGTTTATCACAGAGCTTGATCAGTATCTGTTTGGGCAGGGAACTCATTATGATATTTTTAAGAAGCTGGGAGCGCATGTGATTACGCAGAATGGAAAAACAGGTACGCATTTTGCCGTGTGGGCGCCGAATGCAAAAGAGGTATTTGTGATCGGCTCTTTTAACGGCTGGGATGAGGAGAGCCATCCGATGAAGCGTCTTGAACCGCTTGGCATATACGCGGCGTTTGTTCCAGGAATCGGTGTTGGCGAGCTGTACAAATTTTTGATTATTACTCCTGACGGCAGAAAAATTTACAAGGCCGATCCGTTTGCAAATTATGCGGAGTTTCGTCCGGGTACGGCGTCACGGATCGCTGATATTTCCAAGCTCAAGTGGTCGGATTCTGTATGGATGGAAAAAAGAAAGACTTTCGATCAGGATAAAAGCCCTGTTTCGATTTATGAGGTACATCCGGGAAGCTGGAAAAAGCATCCGCATGGAGAAGATGAGAGCGGCTATTACAATTATCGGGAATTTGCACATGCGCTTGTTGATTATGTGAAGGATATGGGGTATACGCATGTAGAGCTTATTGGCATTGCAGAGCATCCGTTTGACGGTTCTTGGGGGTATCAGGTAACAGGCTATTATGCGCCGACATCACGCTATGGAACGCCGGAGGATTTTGCTTATTTTGTGAATTATCTTCACCGCAATAAGATCGGAGTGATCCTTGACTGGGTACCGGCACATTTTCCGCGCGATGCGCAGGGACTTGCAGATTTTGACGGTACGTGTTTGTATGAATACGCTGATCCTAAAAAAGGAGAGCATCCGGACTGGGGTACCAAGATATTCGATTACGGAAAGAGTGAGGTCAAAAATTTCCTGATCGGAAACGCGATCTTCTGGATAGAGCAGTTCCATGTAGACGGTCTGCGTGTGGATGCGGTTGCATCGATGCTGTATCTTGATTACGGCAAAAATGACGGTCAGTGGGTTGCAAATAAGTACGGAGGAAATAAAAATCTCGAAGCGATCGAGTTTTTCAAGCATCTGAACAGTCTGATGGTCGGCAGATATCCGGGTGTCATGATGATCGCTGAGGAATCTACGGCATGGCCGAAGGTGACAGGAAAGCCGGAGGATGACGGTCTGGGCTTTACGATGAAATGGAATATGGGCTGGATGCATGATTTCCTTGAATATATGAAGCTTGATCCGTATTTTCGTAAGTATAATCACAATAAAATGACGTTTGCAATGACTTATGCGTATTCAGAGAAATACGTACTTGTTCTGTCGCATGATGAGGTAGTGCATCTGAAATGCTCTATGATCAATAAGATGCCGGGAGAGTACGAGGATAAATTCTCAAATCTCAAAGCTGGTTATTCTTTTATGTTCGGTCATCCGGGCAAGAAGCTTTTATTTATGGGACAGGATTTTGCGCAGTTCCAGGAGTGGAGCGAGGAGCGCGAGCTTGATTGGTATCTGCTCGGAGAAGAGAAGCATCAGCAAATGCAGAATTATGTGCGTGCGCTTCTTCATCTATACGCAAAAACACCGGCAATGTATCAGGCAGACTGTGATCCGTGCGGTTTTGAATGGATCAATGCGGATGACGGAGACCGCAGTATCTTCAGCTTTGTGCGTCGCTCGGAAGATGGAAAGAGCAATCTTTTATTTGTGATCAATTTTACCCCTGTGGCAAGACCGGATTATCGCGTAGGCGTACCGAGAAGAAAACAGTACAAGCTCGTACTCAACAGCGATGCGGCTGAGTTTGGCGGAAGCGGCAAGGAGCAGCCGGAGGTGTATAAAGCAGTAAAGAAGGAATGTGACGGCAGGACATATTCATTCGCGTATGATCTTCCGGCGTACGGCGTAGCTGTGTTTAAGTTTTGATATATCCGAAGGTATCCTCCCAGAGCATAAAAAGATTTTGTTGTAAAAGATTACAAAATACGGTATGATTAGTAGATAACAGTCAAATTTGAAGGAAGAGGGCGCACAAGATGATTTCCAGTCAGGTAATACAAAGTACGATTGACGAACTGCATACAATAACAAAGATCGATTTTCTGGTAATGGATATTGAAGGAAATGAAGTTGCTACGACGATGGAGGAGAACGTGTTGGATGCTCAGACGGTCGTCTGGTTTGCCGGATCGCCTGCGGACAGTCAGGTCGTTCAAAATCTTCATTTTTTCAAGGTATTTGATGACAAGAAGCTGGAATACGTACTGATCTCCAGAGGAGCTGCAGATACTGCATACATGATGGGGCGCGTAGCGACAAGTCAGATACAGAATCTGATCATTGCGTACCGCGAGCGTTTTGATAAAAATAATTTTATTCAGAATCTTCTGTTGGATAATATGCTTGCGATCGACGTCTATAATCGTGCGCGTAAGCTGCATATCGATGCAGAGGTACGTCGAATCGTATTTTTGATCGAGACAAAATATGAGAAAGATAATGCCGCAATGGAGATCGTAAAGAATCTTTTTGGCAGCAGGGCAAAGGATTTCATTACGGCAGTTGACGAGAAGAGCATTATCCTTGTACAGGAGCTTGCACCGGAGCAGGGATATGATGATGTTGAGCAGACAGCCAGAATGCTTCGCGATATGCTCAATTCTGAGGCTATGTCAAGTGTAAAGATCGCTTACGGAACGATCGTTCATGAGATCATGCAGGTATCCCGCTCTTATAAAGAAGCAAAGATGGCGCTCAATGTCGGAAAGATATTTTATATGGAAAAGACAATCGTTGCATATAATACGCTTGGTATCGGCCGTCTTATCTATCAGCTTCCGGTACCGCTTTGCCAGATGTTTATGAAAGAGGTCTTTCCGCCTGATGTGATGCCGGATTCGTTTGATGAGGAGACTCTGACAACGATCAATAAGTTTTTTGAAAATAATCTGAATGTTTCCGAGACGGCGCGCCAGCTCTATATCCACAGAAATACGCTTGTATACAGGCTCGAAAAGCTTCAGAAGAGCACGGGGCTTGATATAAGGGTATTTGATGATGCGCTTACATTCAAGATCGCGATGATGGTCGTGAATTATATGAAGTATATGGAGATGGAAATTTAAACATCACAAAAAACATAATAAATATCACAAAAACATCTTTACAAATCACAAAAATGTGTTATAATGTATCTTGTCAGGAGGAATCCTTCTGGCGGGATACATTTTTTTATAATATTCAGATCCATATTCTGTGGATCAGATATTCTTTTCAAAAGCAGTTTGCAGCTATGACCATATATAGCAGCGGCAGCAGTTCATTGTAAGATCAAGACCGATTCGGTCAAAGAGTTCAAAAATTTTAAAGACTTCAAAGTATGCGGAGACACCAAAGACTTGAAAGCGTTTAGGGCATGTGGAGATGTCAGAGAATGAAGAGCAGTTATTTTTTATGTCATAGGAAAGAATAGTAGGGAGTGATGTCATTATTTGAGAGAAATTCAGGTTTTTTCACTTTTGTGTATTGCAGGAGCAGCAGTTCTTGCTGATTTTCAGCAGGGAATTATCCCGAATGCGGTTACGGCAGTAGGGGTTTTATGGGGGCTTTCTTATCAGTGTATGAGGGGCGGCAGCGCCGGAATGCTGATCTGTTTAGGCGGCGCAGTCCTTCCGCTGCTTCTATTCGGCGGCTTCTATTATTTTCGTATGATAGGAGCAGGGGATATTAAGCTGATGTGTGCGATCGGCAGCTTTCTCGGTCCGTCTTCATGCTTTTCCTGTATTGCGGCTACGATTTTTATTGGCGGGGTGATTTCCCTTGTACTTATGCTGCGATGCCGCAGCCTTGGAAACCGTTTCGTGTATTTTATGGATTATATCGATCATTATTCAAAAGAAATGGAATGGAGACCGTATCTGGAGGATACGCCGCAGGAAGCAAGATTTTGTTTTTCTGTTCCGGTCTTTCTGAGCGTGCTCTGTTATATAGGAGGTTTGATTTGAAAAAAAGTATATTTGCAGTATGTGATCTGGAGGCATCTTACGCATGTAATCTCATGGATTATCTGAACGAAAAAAAGACGACGCCTTTCGAGGTGCAGGCGTTTACGAGCGTGGAGAGTCTGCGGCAGTTTGCTAAGAAAAATGAGATCGAGATTTTGCTGATCTCGACGAGAGCAATGTGCAATGAGATTCGTGAGCTTCCGATCAGCCGCACAATCATTTTATCGGAGGGAGAAAAGCTTCAGGATCTGGAAGAATATCCTTTCGTGTATAAATATCAGTCGTCGGATCAGATTCTTGCAGAGGTGATGGAACATTATTCTGTAGGAGAAACGCAGCCCCGTCTTTTGACGCTCCACGGGCAAAAGACAAAGGTTTATGGCGTTTATTCGCCGGTTGCGAGGACGCGCAAGACTTCTTTTGCACTTGCACTCGGAGAGATATTGGCAGAGACGAAGCAGGTGCTTTATCTGAATTTTGAGGAGTTTTCAGGATTTGAAGAACTTTTCGGTTCAAATTATAAGGCTGATATTACTGATCTGATCTATTTTGCGCGGCAGAAGGAGGGAGGACTTGTATACCGGCTCAATTCGATAGTGCAGACCTTTCATGAACTTCAGTATATTCCGCCTGCGCTTTCTCTGGCAGATATCCGTGACGTTTCCGGTGAGGAATGGATTGAATTTTTGCAGCAGATCGTAACGTACTGTGATTATGACATCATTATTCTTGATCTTTGCGAACAGATGGATGATATGTTTCAGATATTGAATCAGTGCGACCGCATCTACATGCCTGTGCAGGAGGATATGATCTCGGAGGCGAAGCTTCGCCAGTACGAAAAGCTGATTCGGATGCTTGAATTAGACGAGGTGTTTGAAAAGACGCGGAGACTTAAGCTTCCGGTACAGCCGCTTCTGCGGGAAAATGGTGACTTGACGCAGCAGCTTGTCTGGGGTGAGATGGGAAATTATGTGAGGAGACTTTTGTGGGAGGAGGAATAGTATGTGGATGAATGTAAGTTTCTGCTGCTTCGCAAGCGGCTGATGGAGAGCCTTGAAGAGTATCGGGAGGTAAAAGATGAAGAGATCTACAGGATGATCGATGAGCTGATCCTGCAAAGCGGAAGTGATTTTTATGTACGCCTGTCGGAGCGCAGCGGGCTCCGCAGAGCGTTGTTCGATTCTGTGAGACGGCTTGATATTTTGCAGGAGCTCATCGATGACAATAGTGTAACAGAGATCATGGTGAACGGAACAGAGGGGATTTTTATTGAGAGGAACGGAAAGATCTCTGCGTGGGATAAAAACTTTTACTCTCAGGAACGGCTTGAAGATATTGCGCAGCAGATAGTCGGACAGTGCAACCGCATTGTAAATGAATCCGTACCGATCGTTGATGCAAGGCTTGAAAACGGTGCGCGTGTCAACATTGTCATGCCGCCTGTAGCTTTAAATGGTCCGGTCATTACGATCAGAAGATTTCCCGATCGGGCGATTACGATGGAGGAGCTGATCAGATGGAAAACCGTAACGCAGGAGGTAGCGGAATTTTTAGAACATCTTGTTTGTGCCGGTTACAATATTTTTATTTCCGGCGGTACGGGTTCCGGAAAGACGACGTTTATGAATGCACTGTCAAATTATATTCCAAAGACGGAGCGGATCATTACGATTGAAGATAATGCAGAGCTGCAGATTCAGGGAGTGAAGAATCTGGTACGTCTCGAAGCGAGGAATGCGAATGCGGAGGGCAATAAGGCAGTCACGATAAGAGATCTGATAAAATCAAGTCTGCGCATGCGGCCGGATCGGATTTTGATTGGAGAGGTGAGAGGCAGTGAGGCGATTGATCTTTTGCAGGCATTAAATACGGGGCATGACGGCTCTATCAGTACAGGGCATGCAAACAGTCCGAATGACATGATAGCGAGGCTTGAGACAATGGTGCTCATGGGAGTGGAGATACCTCTTCCGGCTGTGCGCCGTCAGATCGCTTCGGGGATCGATGTAATCGTCCATCTCGGCAGGCTGAGGGACGGTACGAGGAAGGTTTTACAGATCATAGAGCTTCTTGGATATAAAAGTATGCAGGACGAGATAAAGACACAGATCTTGTATGAATTTGAGGAGGAAGGTGATGGCTCATGCGCAGAGGTCGAAGGAAAGTTATTAAGAAAGAACGGGCTGAAAAGGACGCAGAAGCTGCAAAATGCAGGGCTTCTGATCTGAATGACGGGCGGGAGGATTACAGCGTGTACCGTCTTTGCAGAAAAGAAAAGATTCGGTATACGGCTGTCTATCTGATGCTTGATGCGGCAGTCAGCTATCTGTTCTTTGAATCATGTATCGCATTCGTTCTGCTTTTGCCGGGGCTTGTGTGGTTTTTGAGGGAGCAGCGTAAAACACTTCAAAAAATGCGCATGGAGCGGATCAAACGACAGTTTCTTGATGGTATTCAAATGATGTCTGCCTCTTTGCAGGCAGGTTATTCAGCAGAGAATGCGGTTCGGGAGGCGATCAGAGAGCTCGTAAAGGTGTATGAGCCAAACGATATTATTGTAAGAGAGTTTCGGCTGATCAGCGCTCAGCTTGCTATGAGCCGGAGTCTGGAGGAGCTGTTTCTTGATTTTGGCAGACGCAGTGCGGTAGAGGATATTATAAGCTTTGCAGAGGTTTTGGTGACGGCGAAGCGCTCCGGCGGCGATCTGCTTGCAGTGATCCGCAATACAGTCTCGTGTATCAGACAGAAGCAGG
>CATZPU010000037.1 GCA_958422845.1 uncultured Lachnospiraceae bacterium
GGTACGACGCTTGGAAACTCTCTGAGAAGAATTATGCTTTCTTCTCTGCCGGGCGCTGCGGTAAGTCAGGTCAAGATCGACGGTGTGCTGCACGAATTCAGCTCTATCCCTGGCGTAAAAGAAGACGTCACAGAGATCATCATGAATATCAAGTCTCTGGCTATCAGAAACAGCAGCGAGACGAATGAGCCAAAAACTGCGTATATCGAATTTGAAGGCGAAGGCGTAGTAACGGCTGCTGATATTCAGGTGGATCAGGATATTGAGATCATGAATCCGGATCAGGTTATCGCGACATTAAACGGCGGTGCAGACAGCAAGCTTTATATGGAGCTGACGATCACAAAGGGACGCGGATATATCAGCGCTGACAAAGGAAAGACAGACGATATGCCGATCGGAGTGATCGCTGTAGACGCGATCTATACACCGGTTGAGCGTGTGAACATCACAGTTGAAAACACGCGTGTCGGTCAGATCACGGATTACGATAAGCTTACACTTGATGTTTATACAAATGCAACACTGGAGCCGGATGAGGCTGTCAGTCTTGCAGCAAAGGTATTGAGCGCACATCTTGGTCTCTTCATTGACCTCTCTGAGAATGCAAAATCAGCAGAAGTCATGATCGAGAAGGAAGATAATGAGAAAGAAAAAGTTCTCGAAATGAATATCGATGAGCTGGAGCTTTCTGTACGTTCCTTCAACTGCCTGAAGCGCGCAGGAATCAATACAGTAGAAGAGCTTTGCAACAGAACTTCTGAGGATATGATGAAGGTTCGTAATCTCGGACGCAAATCCCTTGAAGAAGTCCTTGGCAAGCTGAAAGAGCTTGGATTATCACTGAATCCGAGCGACGAGTAAGGGATATACAACACACGATGGACGAAACAGCGTATAGTCAGTAAAATCCGAAGAGTGTGGCTATGCGTTCCAGAATGGAGGAAATATTATAATGGCAGGTTATAGAAAACTCAGCAGAACTGCAGATCAGAGAAAAGCTCTGCTCCGCAATCAGGTAACAGCTCTTATCTACAGAGGTAAGATCGTTACAACAGAGTCTAAGGCAAAAGAAGTTCGTAAGATCGCCGAAGGTCTTATCGCACTTGCAGTAAAAGAGAGAGACAACTACGAGACAGTTACAGTAACTGCAAAGGTTGCTCGCAAAGATAAAGACGGCAAGAGAGTCAAAGAAGTCGTAGATGGAAAGAAAGTTACTGTATACGATGAAGTTCAGAAGGAGATCAAGAAGGATAAGCCGAGCAGACTGCACGCACGTCGTCAGATGCTGAAGGTTCTTTATCCGGTAAAAGAAGTTCCGGCTGAAGCAGCAGGCAAGAAGAAAAACACAAAAGAGATCGATCTGACAGCTAAGCTGTTCGACGAGATCGCACCGAAGTATGCAGACCGTAACGGTGGTTACACAAGAATCGTAAAGATCGGTCAGCGTAGAGGTGACGCAGCGATGGAAGTAGTTCTGGAGCTGGTATAATTAAAGCTATGAATAATAAAAGCAGATTCCGTGAGGAGTCTGCTTTTTTGTGCAAAACCCAACAATTAAAATTGACGTTCGTATAGCTGTGATGGTATAATAAAAAAAGCTCTTGGCGCGGTCTTTTTGCGCTTTGCGAGATATTTATTTTTATATCATATCATTATACAGTGGAGGTATACATATGAAGAAATTAGTGGTTACTGACAAGACTGCCTGTATGGCATGCTTAAGCTGCGTGGAGGCTTGTTCACAGGCATTTTATAAGGAGTTCGATCCGGACAAGTCCTGTATTCAGATCGTTTCCAAGACAGGAACGGATGCGACGGTCAAGACATGTATCCAGTGTGGAAAGTGTGCAAGAAACTGTGAGGCAGGAGCGATCAAGCAGAATGCAAAGGGCGTTTACATGATCGACAAGAAGCTGTGTACAGGCTGCGGAAAGTGCGTAGAAGTCTGTCCGATGGGCGTTATGGTGAAGGTAGAGACAGCTCCGACAGCTACGAAGTGTATCGCATGCGGAATCTGTGCAAAGGCATGTCCGATGGGCATTCTGGAAATTCAGGAGAAATAAGAAAAGATGAATTATACAATTAAAAATGACTATTTAACAGTAGAGATCAGCGATGCAGGCGCTGAGCTGCAGTCGATCAAAAGCGCTGACGGCACAGAGTATCTCTGGCAGGGAGATCCGACATACTGGAGAGACAAAGCGCCGAATCTGTTTCCGTATATTGCGCGTATGACGGACGGAAAATATACGGTAAACGGAAAAGAATATGAAATGAATATTCACGGGTTTGTAAAGTATATGACGCTTGCAGTGGAGACACAGGAGGCAGCGTCTGTCACATTCAGACTGGATAGTAATGAAGAGACAAGGGCAAGATACCCGTTCGAGTTTACTTACAGGATCACATACAGTCTGGATGGAAACAGACTTATTACAACGAACAGCGTGGAAAACAAGGGCGAAGGCAGGATGTATTTTGCTATCGGCGGACATCCGGGCTTCAATGTTCCGCTTGAAGACGGACTGGCTTTTGAAGATTACTATCTCGAATTTTCAAATCCGGCGCGTCCGAACCGGATCGGATTTACGGATAAGTGTTTCCTGACAAGTCATGACGATATTTATACGCTTGAGAATGACACGAAGCTTCCGCTTACGCATGAGATGTTTGTCAATGATGCGATCGTTCTCAAAAATGCGGCTCGCAGCGTCAAGCTTGCAAGCGATAAAGGAAAGAAGAGCGTTACAGTGGATTATCCGGATTTCCGTTATATCGGATTCTGGCAGAAGTATGGCTGCGATGCTCCGTACGTGTGCGTAGAGCCGTGGAGCGCATTGCCGTCGCGCGACGGTATTGTGGAGGAGCTTCCGCAGCAGGCAGATATTACGAGTCTGGATGCAGGCAGAACGCATGAGAATACGTGGGTAATTACGATCGAGTAAATGCGGCGGTCTGCATAGGACGGAACTAAGATAAAAAAGGATGGTGGGGAGCATATTGTGATACGGTATGCACCTCATCATCCTTTTCTGCATCGTTTGAAAGCGTTGCTGTTATATACAGGCAAAGACTTTTGGAAAGACTTTCTTTAGCGATTGCCTGATTTTTCCGGTTCCGGATATTCTGTACCGAATGTCTCGACCGTCATGGAAGCGATCTTCTGTGTCTCAAGCGGACGGTCGCGGAAGTCGGTTGCTGTCTCTGCAATTTTATTCACGATGTCCATACCTTCTGTCACTTTGCCGAATGCAGCGTATGCGCCGTCCAGATGCGGAGAAGTCTTGTGCATGATGAAGAACTGGCTTCCGGCAGAATCCGGATGCATTGCGCGTGCCATAGAAAGAACGCCCTCTGTATGTTTCAGATCATTTTTGAAACCATTCTGAGCAAATTCACCTGGGATCGTATATCCGGGGCCGCCCATACCTGTACCGTCCGGACATCCGCCCTGAATCATAAAGCCATTGATGACTCTGTGGAAGATCAGACCGTCGTAGAAGCCCTTCTTGATCAGGCTGATAAAGTTGTTTACTGAATTTGGAGCTACCTCAGGGTAGAGCTCGGCTTTGATCACATCGCCGTTTTCCATTGTTATTGTAATGATCGGATTTTGTGCCATTGTTATATTCCTTTCTGTGATAGATTTGTCTGTATTATAATCTTTTCACGCAGATATGGCAAGCGGCAAAATAAAGGGGCAAGCGGGATACGAAAGGCGAAAGAGAGCACATGGAGTGAATGAAATGCGGCTACAGAAAAAATACAAAACAGATAGAAGAGAAACTGTGGAAAGGGAAGCGCAGGAGAGGATGGAGAAAAGGAATATGGAGCGAACGCTGCGAAAGGTAATCGTTATTCTGAAAAAAGACAGGGAAGGACAGGCTCTCAGACTGTCAGAGACGCTTGTGCAGGAAGGAATCGTGTGTGAGCTGCTTAAGCCGCACGCAGAATACAGGAACGGAAGTGAGCTGCTTAAGCCGGACGAAGAGTACAGAGATGTGTGCGAATTACTTACGGGAGCTTCTCCTTTAAGCACCGTGATCGTCACGGACAGCAAAACGCTTGCCGGAGAATTATCCAGACGCCGTTTTGTGTGTATCGGATTGGAAGAGAAGGGAAGCTTTTTTGAGGGGGCGGCGCTTGTGACGGATTCTCTGGAGGAGCTGGATGCAGATACGCTGGAAGAATGTCTTTTGCACATGACGGGACGTCCGGTCACGGCGGCAAGGACGCCGCAGCTTATTTTAAGAGAAATGACGGCAGAGGATGCGCCGCGCCTTTATGAGATAAGTACGCAGGCGGGGATGGAGAAAGCGCTTGCAGGAGGCTTGGAGCAGAATTTTTTTCGTCGTGAGACGCTTCTTCCGTATATCGACTGCGCGTATCGGTTTTTTGGATTTGGATTATGGAGCGTGCTGACGACGGACGGTACGCTGATCGGATGCTGCGGTTTTTCTCATTGGGAGGATAAGATAGAACTGCAATATATGCTCGATGTAGCTTATCGGGGAAAGGGATTCGGTACGCAGATGTGCAGGGCGGCGCTTTCGTATGCGTCGCTTCGCACGGAATGGGAACGTATTTATGTGAGGATCGAGTCGGACAACGAACCTTCCCTGCGTCTTGCAGAAAAAATCGGATTCTATACAGCGGCGCGGTCGGGAAATTGTTTACAACGGGATTATATTGTGCTAGAGTATAATCTGGCAACGGGGAAGCTGCATGGCATGCAGTGAGCCGGTCAGATGCCGCTCAGGTATCTATAAAGAGAGGGCTGATTTACATCCGCCGCATACAAAGTTTGGTGCGGCGGACGTTTTATGTCTGCGCAGAGCCTGTCTGTACCGTGTTTTGTCTGCGCAGAGCCTGTCTGTACCGTGCTGTGTCTGTGCGGGATTCATTTTATGACAGGGGAAGGCTTTGCCGTACTGACTTTTTGAGAGAATTGAGAGGAGAAATATGGAATGCATATGCGTCTTAGACGGATCGTGGGAACGCTTCTGTTCCTGATTACTGGTATTTTGATTTTTTGCGGCATCAGTGAAGCGCTGCGCAGAAAGACCGCAGAAGCGACGGATATGGTGCATTCGTTTTATGAGATAGAGGAAGATACGCTGGACGTTCTTTTTCTGGGAAGCAGCCATTTGTATTACGGCGTGCAGCCAAACGAGCTGTGGCGCGATTACGGGATCGCTTCCTATGTAATGGGCAGTCCGGAGCAGACTGCCGCGACATCGTACTTTCTTTTGAAAGAGGCATTTACCAGACAGAAGCCGGAGGTGGTGGTGATGGAGAGCTATTATCTCTGGAATAACAAGCTGTATAACGGCGAATCGCGGCTTCGTCAGGCATTCGACGGAATGCGGTTCGGAAAAACGAAAATAGAGATGGTACACGAGCTGCTTCCGGAAGCAGGAGTGAAGGACAGGCTGACGTATTATCTGCCGTTTTTGAAGTATCATTCCCGCTGGTCGCAGCTTGAGGGTTACGATTTCGTGAAGAAGCCTTTTCTGAAGGGCGCAAGGCTTGACTATACGGCAGTTCCGATCGAGGATCCGGGGATTCCGAAAAAGGCTGCCGCGATTCCGGACAACAGTATGGAGTATCTGGAGAAGATCATAGAGCTCTGCGACGAGAATGATACGGAATTTGTAATGATGGCAATTCCGTTCGGAGTTGAGACGGACAAGAAGCGGTATAAAAGGCGGCAGGGACTGAACCTTACGCTTGAGACATTTTTAGATGAGCAGGAGATCCCGTTTCTGTTTTATCAGAGAGATTATCCGGATCTGATCGATTTCGGGACGGATTTCAGAGACAAGACGCATCTGAACACGACAGGAGCGAAGAAGCTGACGGAGTATCTTGGCAGCTGGCTTGTGGAAAACTATGACCTTACAGGTCATAAAGGAGACGCAGCATACGCTTGCTGGGAGGATGATCTTGTAAGGTATGATAAAGAAGCAGAGTGGGTAAAAGAGAATCCGCCCGAAGCAGGCGCGTAAGTCTTGGAATTTTTTGGAGGAAACAACATGTTATTTAATTCACTGGAATTTCTTGTATTTTTTCCGGTCGTCTGTCTGTGCTATTATGTGATCCCGCACAGGGTACGTTATTTATTCCTGCTGGCGTGCAGTTATTTCTTCTACATGTGCTGGAATCCTGAGTATGCGCTTTTGATGCTGACCTCTACGGCGATCACGTATGCGTCGGGGCTGCTGATTGATTCCGCAGAGAAGATAGAAGATGAAAGAAAACGGATCCGCAGGAAAAAGTGGTATGTGGCGCTTTCCTTTATCAGTAACCTGGCTATTCTGTTTTTCTTTAAGTATTTTGATTTTGCGGCGCAGACAGCAGTGAAGCTGTTGGCGGCGGCAGGGATAGAGGCGCAGCCTCCGGTATTCGATGTGATCCTTCCGGTCGGCATTTCCTTTTACACGTTTCAGGCGCTTGGCTACACGGTGGACGTATACCGCAAAGATATTTATGCGGAGCGCAATTTCTTCAAATATGCGCTGTTTGTTTCGTTCTTTCCGCAGCTTGTCGCAGGACCGATCGAGCGTTCCAAAAATCTTCTGAAACAGTTAAATGAAAAGCACCGGTTTGAATTTGAGCGCGTCAGAGACGGACTTTTGCTGATGCTGTACGGATTTTTCCAGAAGGTCGTACTGGCGGAATATCTGGCGATCGCCGTGAACAGTGTGTACAATACGTACACCGAACGGACGGGGTTTCAGCTCCTTACGGCGACTGTATTGTTTGCATTTCAGATCTATTGTGATTTCGGAAGCTATTCCAACATTGCGGTCGGCGCGGCAAAAGTCATGGGCTTTCGGCTGATGGAGAATTTCAATACGCCGTATTTTGCAGTTTCCGTATCGGATTTCTGGAGACGCTGGCATATATCGCTTTCTACGTGGTTTCGCGACTATCTGTATATTCCGCTTGGCGGAAACCGTAAGGGAAAGGTACGGAAATGGTTCAATCTGATGGTCGTATTCCTTGTGAGCGGTCTGTGGCACGGTGCAAACTGGCATTTCGTCATATGGGGCGGGCTAAACGGCGCGTATCAGGTGATCGGAGAGTGGCTCCGACCGGTGCGTGAAAAGATCATGAAACTTTGTTCCATCGATAAAAATGCTCCAAGCCACCGCGTGCTTCAGATGGCGATCACGTTTGTGCTGGTCGATTTCAGCTGGGTATTTTTCCGTGCGCCGTTTATGCAGGGAATTGAAATTATAAAAAAGATACTTGGATTCGGAGCGCTTCCATGGTTTACGTGGGGCGACAATCTGACTGCAATGGGGCTTACGCTCCAGACGCGCAATCTTCTGATCGTGTCGCTTGCGATCCTTTTGTTTGCCGATGTCTGCAAATACCGCGGCGTCAGGGTGATCGAATGGCTGAACGCGCAGGGGATATGGCTGCGGTGGCTCGTCTGGTTTGCCGGAATTTTCGGCGTGCTCATCTTCGGCGTATACGTTCCGGGCTATGACGCGACGCAGTTTATTTACTTCCAGTTTTAACACGCTGCGCAGCGTTTGGGTATAAGCGCAGGAACCTGCAGTTTGGGACGTCCAGAGGGCGCATTACCGAAACAGGGAGAGCGCATAAGAAAAAGTATCTGTAAAAATAGACAAAAATGAGAATGTAAAATTGTGGATAACAGATAAAATAACGGAAAGATATGCAAAGGCTCTTGCATATCTTTTCTTTTTGTGATAGTATAATGACATGAATTGGAAACGTTACCGAAAACGTTCCCAGATCGGAAACCAGAAATCATTCTTAAAAGAAAGAGGGTAAAACGATGAAAAATTTTAAAAAGTATTTTGCAGCAGCGATGTCCGCAGCAATGGTAGCAGGTCTTGCAGTTGTTCCTGCACAGGCAGAAGAAGCAAAGGGTTCCGTTTATTATCTGAATTTCAAGCCGGAGCAGGCTGAGCAGTGGGAGGCGCTGGCAGAGGCTTACACAGAGGAGACAGGCGTTCCGGTAACAGTAGTTACGGCAGCTTCCGGTACGTATGAGTCCACTCTGAAATCCGAGATGGCAAAGGACGAGGCTCCGACGATGTTTCAGGTAAACGGACCGATCGGTCTGGCTTCCTGGAAAGATTACTGCTATGACATGAAAGACAGCGAGCTTTACAGCTACTTAAAGAGCGACGACTTCGCATTAAAAGACGGCGATTCTGTTCTCGGTATCGCATACGTGATCGAGACATACGGTATCATTTACAATAAGGCGATTCTGGCTGACTACTGTGCGACAGAGGGAGCAGTGATCAAGGATGCTTCTGAGATCACAAGTTTTGAGACACTCAAAGCAGTAGCTGAGGATATTCAGGCAAAGAAAGATGAGCTGGGCGTGCTCGGCGCATTTACTTCCGCAGGTATGGATTCCTCCTCTGACTGGAGATTCAAGACACACCTTGCAAACCTGCCGATCTACTACGAGTATCAGGCAGAC
>CATZPU010000038.1 GCA_958422845.1 uncultured Lachnospiraceae bacterium
GGTATGATCTTAAAAGGAACAGTCCGCAATGTGATCGATTTCGGCGCATTCGTCGATATCGGTGTGCATCAGGACGGACTTGTGCATATTTCCCAGCTTACCGATAAAAAATTTGTCAAGCATCCGCTTGAGGTGGTAAGCGTTGGTGACATTGTGGAAGTCAAGGTACTTAGTGTAGACCTGCAAAAGAAAAGAATAGGGCTTACGATGCGTCTGTAAAGAGATGCGTCTGTACATGGGGCTGCTGCAAAATACCGATTCCGGCGGATTTGCAGCAGCCTTTGCTGTGCTTAAGGGATGTTTTACTTTCCGGCGGCGAAAACGGTAACGTATTACGCTCGCTGTACCGGATTTCTGATCAGCTCATACGTGCTGTATATTTTACCGAGGACTTTCCCAAGGCAGGTAAGACGGTCGGATTCGTGTATTTCCACATCAGGCTCTGTCACATTGAGGGAGCGCAGGCTCCGTGCGTCGGCATCGTCATACAGGGTACGGATATAATACGTGTCATTTAAACGGAAAAGCCCTATTTCGTTGTGACGGGCAGGCGTTTGCTGAAGCGCGAGTATCTCTCCTTTTTGAAAGACAGGCTGACAGTGATTCGTTTTTAGCTGGATACAGTATTCCATACCGCTTATCATATGTTTTCTTTTGAGGCGGATCTTGTGTGAAGGCGGCGTCTGCTCAAACTCAGTATACGGCTGATGCAGGATGGGACAAAAACACGGAAATTCACTCCATTCGTCTATGTGGATACGTTTGTATTCTTCGTTGATCAGACCTAATACAAGACGTCTGCTTGAAAGTGGGAGCAGCTTGTATTTTTCTACAGAGGATAATTCCTCTTCGGTAAGCTCCTGTCCGTAAAGCGTGCGCAGCTTTGCGCCGGAGAGATAATCCTGATAGAAGTAGTTGGCGTCTACTTCGAGGACAGTGATCAGGGAGATCAGGATATCAGGCTTCGGATAGCTGATCCCGTTCTCATAATTGGCGATAGCAGAGGGGGTGACGTGGATCTTCTCTGCGAGCTGACTGCGTGAAAGATTGAGTTCCTGACGGCGATTGCGTAATTTGCTTCCAATTCCCATACGTATCTCCTCTCGTGTGTTGATAAAAAATATTATACTACAAAAAACTTGTAAAATCAATTTAGTTTACAAGAAACTTGTTGACATTTATAGTATTATATCGTAGACTATACGAGACAGCAATGGATAAAGACAGCAAATATACGTAAAAAATGCTGTTTTATATACAAAAATGAAAATTATGTGCAAAATAATTTACAAGAATCTTGTAAGTAAAACAGCAAAGACGTATGGAGGGACGAGTATTTAAATTATTAAGGGAACAGGAGGGAGTAAAGTAATGAGAGACAGTACAATGGATGTGTTGCTGCGAATCGGTATACCGGCAGGAGTAAAGGGGATGACGTATATCTGTGATGCAGTGGAGCTGTTTGATACAGATCCGTATTATCCGGACGGCAAAATGTCGTCTCTTTATGCCGATATTGCGCATAAGAATGATACAACACCTTCCAGCGTAGAACGTGCGATCAGGCATGCATTTGAGACAGCGTTGACGAAAGGAAATCAGGAGGTTATGGAGCAGTATCTGGATATTGCCAATACACAGAATTCAAACTTATTGAAGAGTCTGTATTTCCGGATGCGTCAGAAAGCGAAAAAGGAATGTCAGGCTTCGATATGCGATCCGGAGAAGTGCGAGATGAGAAAACAGATCTATCACGAGGTACTGGAGTCGATTTTCGGTGAACTTGAGTTTGCATTTATGAAACACTTAGAGCTGACGGGGAGATAAAATTGTGCTTGAAAGTGTGATGCAAACGAGCTATAATATCTGTAATTTAAGAAATGATTCTTCAGGGCGGGGTGTGATTCCCCACCGGCGGTATAGTCCGCGAACCGCTTCGGCGGCCGAATCGGTGATACTGTACACACAGTAGATTCCGGTACCGACAGTATAGTCTGGATGAAAGAAGAACGCAGAGTATGGTTTGTGATATTGCGAGGCGGCCGTGGAGTTTTCATACAGAAAATTCCCGACCGCTTTTTCGTGGTATAAGAAAGACCTTCGATGCGCCAAGGAGAGCCTTTCTTAAATAATTGACGGGACGTCCCGATCTTATTTAATGAAAAGGAGACAAAAAGATGGAAATGGGTTTTTTACAGGCGGTTGGCGAGAATCTGAGGTTTGTGCTGATCTGTACGGTCGTAGTGCTTGCGATCGTAGGCGTATCGGAGCTGGTGGAGAGAAAGCTGCTAAAGGATCGTGTGGTGCAGGTGAAGCGGACGCGGTATCTGACGATATGTGCGATGCTTGGCGCGCTGGCAATGCTTCTGCATATATTTGACTTTCCGGTGCCGTTTCTGGCTCCGGGCTTTTACAAGCTTGATTTCAGCGAGATTCCTGTGATGGTGGGCGCGTTTTATCTCGGTCCGGTAGGAGGCGTAGTCATTGAACTGGTGAAGATTCTTTTGAAGCTCGTTATCAAGGGGACGAGCACAGCATTTGTCGGCGATCTTGCCAACTTTATTGTAGGCTGCTCCTTTGTCGTGCCGGCTTCTGTTTTGTATCACATAAAGAAGTCAAAGAAAACGGCGGTTGCAGGACTGGCGGCAGGGACTGTTGTAATGACTGTATTCGGCAGCCTTTTCAACGCGGTATATCTGCTTCCGGCTTTCTCAAGGCTTTACGGAATGCCTCTTGATGCGATCGTAGGAATGGGAACGGCGGTGAATCCGGCGATCAGCAGTGTGACGATGCTTGTGCTTTTGGCGGTAGCGCCTCTTAATCTGTTAAAAGGCGTATTGATTTCTGTGCCGACTATGGTATTATATAAACGAATCAGCAGAGTTTTACATAATACTGCACAGGAACAGTACGCACCGCGAAGGGACAGACAGGCAGAGGGCTGACCGGAGGAGCTATACGGGGTGCTGCAGAATTTGCAGCGCCCCGTTTTTTATATCATTAGGAAAGACCTTGTTTCATACTTTCTTATACGGGCACATTTTTGCCAAGGAAAGGATCGGCGCAGTTTGCAGTATGGCAGAGTCGGAGGAGATGGAGAGCAGATGGGGAAGATCAAAAAAATAGAACAGCTTACGCATAATCCGTTTGTGAATTTGTATGACCTTGATGTGGAAAACAGGGTGGGAAATTCCGGAAAATATTACGTTGCTTCACGGGCAAAGAATGCCGAAGGGCTTGAACTTTGCACGAAAAAACAGAAACCGGACGGGGTGATCATCTACAGCCTTTACGGGGAAAAGCATGACAAGGTCGTTCTGATCCGTCAGTACCGTTATGCGATCGACGGATATATCTATGAGTTTCCGGCAGGGCTCGTCGAGCCGGGAGAGGATTACCATGCGTCGGCAGTGCGGGAAATGCGGGAGGAAACGGGGCTTACGCTTCATCCGCTGACAGTTGACACGATCTATGAAAAACCGTATTATACTACGATAGGAATGACGGACGAATGCTGCGGCACGGTATTTGGATATGCCGACGGTCAGATCAGTGCGGATGCGCTGGAGGACAGTGAGGAGATCGAGGTCGTTTTGGCTGACCGCGACGAAGTGAGGCGTATTCTGAGAGAAGAGCGTGTGGCGATCGTATGTTCCTATATGCTGATGCATTTTCTGCATGACGAGGAACCGTTTGCATTTCTGCGCGGATAGGAGGATGAGATGAATACAGAATTTGATATTAAAATGACGACGGGAGCGATGTACCGCTTTCTGATGTACCATGCCTATCACAGTTTCAGTGGGATATTCAGTATTCTTGCAGGCGCGGCGCTGCTTGCTTACTTCTTTATAAAGCTTCCGGACGGTGGTGCGAATCACTGGATATATCTGCTGTTTGGCGTGCTGTTTCTGCTGTATCAGCCGTGGACGCTTTATACAATGGCAGTACGGCAGGCAAAGCTGAATCCTGTGTTTAAGCAGCCGCTGCATTACGTGCTCACGGAGGAGGGGATCGCGGCGACGCAGGGCGAGAATGAGAGCCGGATCGCGTGGGATGCGGTGAAAAAGGTAAGAAGTACAAGAAGCTGCATCTTCGTGTATACGGGAGAAAAGAACGCCTGCATCTGGGTAAGAAGTCAGATGGGAGAGAAAGAACAGGAAGCGTGCACCACGCTTAAACAACATGTGCCCCAAAAGCTTGTGAAGCTTAGATAAACATCGGGAGGACAGTATGATTATAGAAACAAATTCGGAAAAAGAGACATGGGAGCTCGGAGTGCGTCTTGCACAGCAGGCACAGCCGGGGAGCGTGTTTTCTCTGATCGGGGACCTTGGCGTTGGAAAGACTGTGCTGACAAAGGGAATGGCTGCAGGTCTTGGTATCACGGAACCGGTGAGCAGCCCGACGTTTACCATTGTACAGGTATACGATGAGGGGCGTATTCCATTTTATCATTTTGACGTATACAGGATCGCAGATCCGGAAGAGATGGAAGAAATAGGATATGAGGACTATTTTTTCGGAGACGGAGTCTGCCTTGTGGAATGGGCGAATCTCATTGAAGAGCTGATGCCTGAGCATACAGTGAAGATCACGATCGAAAAGGATCTGCAGAAAGGCTTTGATTACCGCCGGATCACGGTGGAGGATTAAATAAAAATGGGAGCGTAAGATAATGAAAATACTGGCATTAGACAGCTCAGGGCTGGTGGCATCCGTTGCAGTAGTAGAGGACGAGGTACTGCTTGCTGAGTATACGGTAAACTATAAAAAAACACATTCACAGACACTGCTTCCGATGCTTGATGAGATCGCAGGGATGATCGAGCTTGATTTAAATACGATAGATGCGATCGCAGTGGCGGGAGGACCGGGTTCTTTTACAGGACTGAGGATCGGTTCCGCTACGGCAAAGGGGCTGGGACTCGCGCTCGGAAAACCGCTCGTACACATTCCGACCGTTGATGCGCTTGCCTATAATCTTTTTGGCTGCACAGAGGACGTCTGCCCGCTGATGGATGCAAGAAGAAATCAGGTATATACGGGAATCTATCGGTTCGACGGGGAAAAGCAGCAGACGATCCTTGCGCAGACGCCGCTTGCGGTGGAGGAGCTTGCGCGTATTTTAAATGAAAACGGAAAGTCAGTCGTCTTTCTCGGAGACGGCGTTCCGGTATATCGTGAGATGCTCGAAAAGCTTCTGCATGTGCCGTACCGCTTCGCTCCGGCTAATATGAACCGTCAGAGAGCGGCGTCCGTCGGCGCACTGGCGCTTTCTTATGCGGCAGAGGGCAGAGTGGAATCAGCGGCAGAGCATGCGCCGGACTACCTGCGGCTGTCACAGGCGGAACGGGAGAGAGCAGAGGCTTTGGCGGCTGCAAAGAAAAGGAACCGGAAGCGACCGGAACAGGCGACAGATGTATAGAGGAAGCAGCAAGATGAGAGTTTCTGCTTCAGAAATAGAAATATCCGAAATGCAGCCGCAGGATGTGCGGGAAGTCGCACTGCTTGAAAAGGAAATATTCTCGATGCCGTGGAGTGAAAACGGATTTTTGACCTCTTTGCAGTCAGAGGATACGCTATACCTTGTGGTCCGGCAAAAGAATGAGCTGATCGGATACTGCGGATTTTTACAGTCATTCGATGAAGCGGATATTACGAATGTAGCGGTAAGCCCCGCATATCGGGGAAAAGGCGTAGGATATGCGATGCTTGCAGAGCTGATGCGTCGAGGAGGGGAGCGCGGAGTTTCCAGATATACGCTTGAAGTGCGTATCGGAAATGCAGCGGCGATCAGGCTTTATCACCGGCTTGGATTTGAGGATGCAGGCGTCAGAAAAAACTTTTATGAAAAACCGCGTGAGGACGCCCTGATCATGTGGACGGGGCAGGGGGCGGCAGATATTCTCAGTGATTCCCAGTAGGCATAAAAAAGCAAACGCACTATAATGTAGGAACAAAAGAAAAATAGTGATGCTTGCGCATACGGGAGGAACGAGATGAACACAGAAAAAACACTGTATTGCAACAAATGCGGAAAAATAATAAAATTTGAGCGCGGAATCGCAAAGGAAGATGCGATCTTCATATCACATGAATGGGGATATTTCTCAAAAAAGGACGGAGAACGCCACAGCTTCTGCCTTTGTGAATCGTGCTACGATATAATACGGGAATCATTTGCGCTTCCCGTACAGAAGGAAGAATATATTATATAAGAAACGGAGGAAGGCTTATGCTGGATGTGTGCCTTCTCGGAAGCGGCGGTATGATGCCTCTTCCGTATCGTCTGCTGACTTCTCTTATGACGAGATATAATGGCAGCAATCTATTGATCGACTGCGGCGAGGGTACGCAGGTCGCAATTAAAAAGAAGGGGTGGAGCTTCAAACCGATCGATACGATCTGCTTTACCCACTATCACGGAGATCATATCAGCGGTCTGCCGGGGCTTTTGCTGACTATGGGAAATGCAGAGCGTACGGAACCTCTTACGCTGATTGGTCCAAAGGGATTGGAGCGGGTGGTGAATTCGCTTCGCGTGATCGCGCCGGAGCTTCCGTTCCCGATCATTTTCAAAGAGATTCAGGGAGCCGAGCAGGTCTTTTTGATGAATGGATACAAGATCACGGCTTTTCGGGTGAACCATAACGTTACCTGCTATGGATATACGCTGGAGATCGACCGCGCCGGAAAATTTGATGTGGCGCGCGCGAAGGAAGCCGATATACCGATGAAGTTCTGGAGCAGGCTCCAGAAAGGGGAAGTGATCGAGGACGGCGGCAGAGTATTTCGTCCGGAGGATGTTCTGGGACCTGCCCGTAAGGGAATCAAGGTTACGTACTGTACTGATACACGCCCTGTCGATGCGATCGCAAAAGCGGCAGAGGGCGCGGATCTGTTTATCTGTGAGGGAATGTACGGAGAGCCGGAGAAAGCTGCAAAGGCAGTAGAGTATAAGCATATGACGTTTGAAGAGGCGGCGAAACTTGCAAGGCGTGCGAAGCCTTCGCAGATGTGGCTGACACACTACAGTCCGTCGCTCGTCAGACCGGAAGACTATATAGAGGGAGTCCGCAAGATATATCCGGAAATATATCCGGGCAAGGATGGAAAAACGATAGAACTTGATTTTGCAGAAGAGTAACGGAGGCGCACGATGGACGAAAAAGATATTTTAATACTTGCAATAGAGAGCTCTTGTGATGAGACGGCAGCTGCTGTCGTGAAAAACGGCAGAGAGGTGCTGTCAAATGTGATTTCTTCTCAGATCGAGCTGCATAAGCTTTATGGCGGAGTCGTGCCGGAGATAGCCTCAAGAAAGCATATCGAGAAGATCAATCAGGTGATAGAGGAAGCGCTTCTGACTGCCGGAAAAGAGCTTTCCGATATGGACGCCGTAGCTGTGACGTACGGTCCGGGGCTTGTCGGGGCGCTGCTTGTCGGAGTGGCAGAGGCGAAGGCAATCAGTTATGCGGCAAAGCTGCCGCTTGTCGGCGTGCATCACATAGAGGGGCATATTTCAGCTAATTATATAGAAAATAAGGATCTGGAGCCGCCGTTTATCTGTCTCGTTGTATCGGGAGGGCATACGCATCTTGTAAAAGTCAGCGATTACGGCGAGTATGAGATACTTGGACGGACAAGAGACGATGCGGCAGGAGAAGCGTTTGATAAAGTAGCGCGCGCGATCGGTCTGGGCTATCCGGGAGGACCGAAGATAGACAGGCTTTCAAAAGAGGGCAACCCGCTCGCGATCCATTTCCCGAAAGCGAAGATCGAGGATGCTCCGTATGATTTCAGCTTCAGCGGTCTGAAATCAGCCGTGCTCAACTATCTGAACGGCTGCAAAATGAAAGGCGAAGAGATCAATGAGGCGGATGTGGCAGCCTCCTTCCAGAAAGCAGTGACAGACGTACTCGTAGAGCACGCGATGCTTGCGGTAAAAGAGTCAGGCATGGATAAACTGGCGATCGCAGGAGGCGTGGCGTCGAACGGTACGCTGCGTGCGGCAATGGAAGAGGCGTGCGCAGCGAATCATATCAGATTTTACCGCCCATCACCGATTTTCTGCACGGATAATGCGGCAATGATCGGGGCGGCAGGATATTATGAGTATAAAAAAGGCGTGCGTCACGGCTGGGATCTGAATGCCGTGCCTAATTTGAAACTGGGAGAGCGCTGATTATTTTGCGCATAGGATACTCAAAAAAGATGTTTAGATGAAATATTTTCAGAACGCCGGAATTGTATTCATGTATTGGCATGAGAAAGTGCGGCATATACGATGAATCGTTTA
>CATZPU010000039.1 GCA_958422845.1 uncultured Lachnospiraceae bacterium
CCCACGTATCCAGCTTGGAAGGCTGGTGTTCTACCATTGAACTACACCCGCATATAACGGTCACCTGTGGTAATCGGGGTGACAGGATTCGAACCTGCGACCTCCTGGTCCCAAACCAGGCGCTCTAGCCAAGCTGAGCCACACCCCGTTCAGGTATATCCGGCGTCCTTCGCTTGACGCAAGTTGTATTATAGTATAAGACCTTCTGAAAGTCAACAACTTTTTTCAAAAAATATACCTGTTTTTTTGTTTTTAGTAAATATGGAAGGTTTTTACCGCCCATTTGAGCATTTTATATTGCGTATTCTCCAATTCCTGCACGGCTTCTCTTAGCATTTCCCGAATAGGAAGCCCCTGCGGACACAGCTTTTCGCACCGTCCGCAGCCGATACACTGCGAAGCGCTCGTCTGTTCGCTGCGCATCACGGTCGACTGCAGGTACTCCTTCATCCCCGATCGTTTTCCTTCTGTGTACTTTGCATTGTACGCATGAAATGCCATCGGAATATCCACCTTGTTCGGACACGGCATACAGTAGCCGCATCCGGTGCAGCCGACCTTCATGCTTTTTGCGATCTCACGCTTTACGCATTCGATAAGCGCAAGCTGGTCAGGAGGAAGTGCGCCCACGCACGCCTCACCTGCGATCCTCATGTTCTCCTTTACCATCTCTACAGAATTCATGCCGGATAATACGCACGTCACCTGAGGCTGCGCCCACAGCCAGCGCAGCGCAAGTTCAGCCGGAGTATAGCCCGCCTCCCGTATCAGACGCTTCGCCTCCTTTGGCAGGTCATTTACGAGACGGCCGCCGCGCAGCGGCTCCATAATGATCACAGGTATCCCTTTTTCTCCTGCGTACAAAAGTCCCTCGCGCCCCGCCTGCGTATGCTCGTCCAGATAATTGTACTGTATCTGGCAGAAATCCCAGTCATACGCGTCGAGCAGCGCCTTAAAATTTGCCGTATTTCCATGATAGGAAAAACCGATATTGCGTATCTGACCGGCTGCGCGTTTTTCTTCGAGCCAGTCGCCTATGCCGTAGGAGAGAAGCTTTTCCCACGTCTTTACGTCGTTTAACATATGCATCAGATAATAGTCGATATAGTCCGTCCGGAGCCGGTGCAGCTCCTCCCCGAACTTTTTCTGTGCGCCCGCCGCAGAGCGGATCAGGTAATGCGGCAGCTTTGTCGCCAGATAAACGTCCTCGCGGCAGTGATTGCGCGCCAGTATCTCTCCGACTGCCTCCTCGTTGCCCGGATAGACGTACGCCGTATCGAGATAATTGACGCCGCTTCTGATGGCGTACATCAGCTCTCTCTCCGCCTTATCCAGATCGATCTCCGATCCATTTTTTGTAAAACGCATACATCCGTATCCTAAAACGGATAATTCTCTTCCGGCTCTGTCTTTACGGTACTTCATCGCCTAACGCACCATATCCCGCGTAATTGACGCAAGATCCTTCGCACCGCACATTGCCATCGTATCTGCAAGCTCCGCACCGATTTTTTCAATATAAAGCTTCACGCCCTCTTCTCCGCCGCCGAATACAGCCGGAACGAACGGGCGGCAGATTAGGACGCCGTCTGCGCCGAGCGCCAGCGCTTTAAATACATCGACGCCGTTTCTGATCCCGCCGTCTACAAGTATCTTCACGCCGCTTCCCGCAAGCGCGTCAGCGATCTCAGGAAGTACCTCCGCCGTTGCCGCACACTGATCGAGCACACGGCCGCCGTGATTGCTGACTACGATTCCTGCCGCCCCTGCTTCCTTCGCCTTCAGAGCACCTTTGACGCTCATGATCCCTTTCACAATAAACGGCACGCCTGCCAGTTTTGCAACCTCTGCAAGCTCTGCGACTGTCTTGCTTCCTGCCGGAGGCGTCATATTTTTCAAAAACGGAAGACCTGCCGCGTCAATGTCCATCGCGACCGCAAAGCTTCCCGCGCTCTTACAGAGCTCCATTTTTTCTTTGATCAACCCGATATTCCACGGCTTGACCGTCGGTACGCCGACGCCGCCTTCAGCTGCGATCGCCTGCGTTGCTCCCTCCATAACTGCGGGGTTGACGCCGTCTCCCGTAAACGCGGCGATCCCGCTCTCGTGACACGCCTTTACGAGCACGTTGTTGTATGTAAGGTCGCTATACTTTTCCCCGTAATGCAGATTTACCGCGCCGACAGGTCCCGCAAAAAACGGATACCGAAATGTGCGCCCGAACAGCTCCAGAGACGTATCCGGCACATGATTCTCACAGATCGTATCCATGACAACGCGCACTTCCTGCCACTTATCATAATTGCGGATCGCCGTATCGCCTGTTCCTTTTGCTCCCGGTCCGGGCATCTGATTTCTGCACGCCCTGCCGTTGCAGACGCTGCACGCTTTACAATACGCTCCGATACACCCTCTCGCCTGCTCCAATACCTCCTGATAGTTCATCCTGCATCTCTCCTTTATCACTGTTTTGCAGCCATTTACTGCCGCATCCTTTTATAATATCCGTCTTATCCCTGTTTGGAAAATACCTTTTTCATCACGTAGAAATAGCTTGGGATCAGTATCATATCCGCGCCAAGCCACGCAAGAACCTCTGCGTAAAATATGCCGCTCTCTCCGAAAAGCGCCGGAAGGATCAGCGCAGCTCCGGTACGCATCACAAACTCCGCAACGCCTGAGAGCATCGGCAGGACCGTATTTCCAAGTCCCTGTATGCAGCTTCGCACGACATGCAGCAGATACAGCACCGGAAGACACAGCGCCATAATACTCAGATAATGGAAGGCGACCGCAAGCGCCGCTTCCCCCGTTCCTCCGTCCGCTGTAATAAAACAGCCGAGGATCAGCCGTCCGAAAATGAGCATCAGCGCTGTGATCACGCAGGAAGTGATCATAGAGATCACGATCGCGGCACGCATTCCGCGCGCGACGCGCTCCCCCTTACCTGCGCCCATATTCTGCCCTGCATACGTCACCATCGCATAGCCGTAAGAGGTGGCAGCCGTCTCCAAAAGCCCGTACAGCTTATTTGTCGCTGTAAATCCGGCGATAAATACGACGCCGAAGCCATTTACCACGGTCTGCACGATCATACCGCCGACGGAAATAACGGCATTCTGAAACGCCATAGGCGCTCCGAGCAGCATAAGCCGGATACAGAGCGCCCGCTCCGGTCTGCGTGATTCTCCCTCGGAATGAAGAACGTCGATCCTCCTGATATGCCAGAAGCAGTAAACTGCCGAGAAAAACTGCGCAAGCACCGTCGCTATGGCAGCCCCCTGCACGCCCCAGCCGAATACCGGAACAAAAAGAAGATCGAGCCCGATATTTACGAGCGCGGCAAGCACCATCGCCACAAGAGGCGTCCTGCCGTTTCCAAGGGAACGCAGGATGGACGCCGCCAGATTGTACGCCATCACGACGGGAATACCGCCGAATAAGATTCTCAGATACGCCACGGAGATCGGCTTGATCTCCTTTGGCGTATGTAAAAGCGTCAGCACTGCATCGGCTGCTCCCTGCGTCAGTACGGTCAGAATGACCGCACAGAGCGCCGCAAGAAATACGGAATTTGCGACGACCTGACGCAGTCTCTTATATTCGCCCGATCCGAATTTCTGTGCCATCAAAATCGCAAACCCCTGCGTAAAGCCCTGTATCGCGCCGAGCGCAAGCCAGTTCAGCCATTCCACCGCGCCAAGCGCAGCCAGAGCTTCGACTCCGAGCACCTTTCCCACCACCGCCGTATCTACGATGGTATATAACTGCTGAAAAATATTGCCTGCCATCAGCGGTAGCGAAAAAAGGAGCAGCAGACGCCACGGTCTGCCCTCCGTCAGATTATTCGTTTTCATAACTCTTTATCCTGCCTGTAAAATTATGTTTTTTCTTCTGTGTCAGCCAAGCGCCACATCAAGCACCATCATCAGGGCGAATCCGACCGCAAAACCGATCGTTCCGAGATTGCTGTGCTTTCCCTCCGCTGTCTCCGGTATCAGCTCCTCCACAACGACATAGAGCATCGCTCCCGCCGCGAACGAAAGCAGATACGGCAAAAGCGGCGTGATCCGGCGTGAGAGCAGGAGCGTCACAATGCCCGCTATCGGCTCTACCACTCCTGAGAGAACGCCCTTTACAAAAGCATTCATCCGTGATACGCCCGCCTCGCTGCGAAGCGGCAGACTGATGATCGCCCCTTCCGGAAAATTCTGGATCGCAATTCCGATCGAGAGTGCGAACGCTCCCGCAAGCGTGATCTCCGCCTGATCGGCAAGCATTCCCGCAAAAATGACGCCGACTGCCATCCCCTCAGGGATATTATGCAGCGTTACCGCAAGCAGCAGCATCGTCGTTCTTCTAAGCTTCGTCTGCGGTCCCTCAGCCTCAGTCTCCCCAAGATGCAGGTGCGGAATGAGTTTATCCATCGCAAGTAAAAAAACGAAGCCGGCTCCAAGTCCCACGACTGCCGGAACAAATGCAAACCGTCCCATTTTTTCCGACATATCCATGGACGGGATCAAAAGCGACCATACAGAGGCAGCCACCATAACGCCTGACGCAAAGCCAAGCAAAGATTTCTGCACTTTCTGATTTAACCCGCTTCGCAGAAAAAATACGCAGGCTGCTCCCGCGCTCGTTCCGATAAACGGCAGAAGCAGTCCGGCTATGATCTCTTTCATCGTATAAGCTCCTTTATCTATTGATGCGCTTATATTATCATATCCGGACTGCATCCAACAAGTGTCTGACCGTACATTTTTTTCGATTTCCAATTCCTGCTTTTTTTCGACAATTCTCTCCTGCCTGTCGGCAGTTTTTTATCCGTCAGTTTAGAAGAACGTCAGAAAGTTTTCTCTTCGGAACGTAGTGGACGTCATTCTCATCGCGGTAATACGCCGTCGGCTCCCCTTTTTCTATCTCCGTCAGCACGACCTTCTCCGCGGGCTTTCCGACCGCCACGATCAGAAGCGGCGCAAGATTTTCCGCCAGCGAAAGCGCCTCCTTTACCTCGCCTGCATGAAAGTTGCCGATCATACAGCCTCCAAGTCCCATTTCCGTCGCTGCAAGCAGCATCGTCTGCGCGGCGATCCCCACATCTTTCTGAAACCGCGCCAGAGACTCCCATACGTCCGTATTCTGACAGATCACAATATACCCTGTCGGACGCATTCCGGGATGCGGAAGCGTTATGTCAGGAAGATTTTTCGCCCATTTTGTCAGCGGAAAGATCCGGTCCACATCCTCCTTCTCCCATGCAAGATAATACTGAAACGGCTGCATATTCACACTGGACGCCGCAAGTCTTGCACAGTCGACCATCTCCGTAAGCTCTTCTCTTGTCACGCGGCGGCTTTCATCAAAACCGCGGTAGCTCCTGTTTGCTTTTACAAGCTCCTTAAACATTTTCTGCACCTTCTTTGTTAAATGATAAAATGCCTGACGAATTGTTTCGTGCTTCGCACTCCCACAATTCTGCCCCAAATTCGGATATCGTGGTGCATACGCCCCACTTTTATCCTCATTTTTGGGGCGGGTCATAAAGGCATAAAACCACTTATGCGCAAGCACAACGTGGTTTATGACCTTTTGACCCTGGCATCATAAGATGCTTCCATCATAAGACATTTTTTAAAAAATGTAAATCCCCCGCATGCCGCTTCGTCTCCTTATATCTGCACGCCCTCGTACATTCGGATCGCTTCCTGCATCAGGGCCGCGTCTGTCGGATACGCACGGAGTCCCTGCGCAGTTTTCTGATACTTTTCACATCCTCTTCCGAGCAATAATATCATCGTCTTTTCCCTGTACTGCGCCGCTTTTTTGACTGCCAGACAGACCGCATCTTTTCGCTCTGCGGAAAATCCGCACGCGCAGCCCGTCATCTCAACGTACCGGCTGATCTCCTGTGCAATCGTTTCCGGACATTCTGTATCGGGATCATCCGAGGTCACCATCACGTAATCAGAAAACAGCCCTGCAATCAGACCGAGCTCCCTTCTGCGGTTCAGCGCCTTTCCGCCCGGACAGCCGAATACAGTAATGATTTTCTTGCAGGAGCCATACTCCTGAAATACTGCGTCGAACAGCTTTTCAAAGCTTAGACGATTGTGCGCAAAGTCGACAATACCGCAGATCTTCCCGTCGCTGCTCGCAAAAGTCTCCATCCTTCCCGGCACGCACGTTGCACGAAGCGCCCTTCTCATACACTGCACCGGAACGCCGTAAACGTACGCCGCCGCGATCGCAGCCATGGCGTTTTCTATATTAAATCTCCCCTTCATCGCAAGCTCAAATGTCTCTGTGAAATCCTTGCAGGTCACTGTAAACGCAGTGCCGTTCTCCTTTACCCGAACGTCCGTATAGCGCAGATCAGCATCACGATGTCTGCCGAACGTCACGATCCTGCCCGCTTTATGCGCCGCCTTTACGATGCGCTGCATATGGTCGCTGTCGAGATTGACGCACGCCGTGTCGCACTGGCGGAAGATGGAAAGCTTTGAGCTGAAATAATCCTCAAAATCCTCATGCTCCCGCGGACTGATATGATCCTCTGAAATATTCAGGAAGATCCCGACCTGAAACTGCAGTTCCCTGACGCGGCCGTATTTCAGCGCCTGACTCGATACCTCCATCGTCGCATGCGACAGACCGTTTTTTTCAGTACGCGAAAGAAATTCATGCAGCTCCACCGGCTCCGGCGTCGTCATCACGGCGTCCTGCCACGTCTCCCCGTCGTAATTGCGGATCGTAGACAAAAGTCCCGTCTCCGGCTTCCCAAGCTCCGTCATCCACGCATCCAGCATCGCCTTTAAATACCATGCCGTCGTCGTCTTTCCCTTCGTCCCTGTGATTCCGGTAAGCTTAGGCGTACCTGCCCTGTAACCGAAAAAGCAGGCTGCCGCCGCTGCCATTGCCCGCCTGATATCCGATACGATAATTGCCGTAAGCCCCTCTCCCTCCGGCAGCCTGCGCTCGCTGATATACGAGCCTGCCCCGCGTTTTGCCGCCTCAGAAAGATATTTTGGCAAAAAAGCCGCGCCCTTGCAGACAAACATCGTCCCCTGACATACCTTCCGCGAATCGCACGTAAGATACGTCACCTCTTTTTCCTGTCCTTCTTCTATGCGAAGCAGCAGCCCGCGGTCTGCCAGAGCCGCTGCGATCTGTTCTGTTGTGATCATCCCGATTTTCCTCCTCTTGTTCGGCACACTTTCTGTCCGGTACAACGTTTCTTTGCAGCCCATCTTTCCGGTCCTGTATGCGTCCTCGTTGTAGCCCGTCTTTGCTTTCGGTATGCGTCTGCTTTGTATGCCGTCTTTTTCCCTCCGACATATATTTTCTTCTTCATTCGTTTTCCATACCTGACAGCTTCTGCTCATTAGATGCTGCGTCAGTGCATTTCGTTGCATAATACGTCCTGTTTGATCCCGATTCTTTCGCTTTTCTTACGCTTTTCCGAGGAACTCCTCCAGCGTGATGCCGCGGCTCATAATCGTCTCTGCCGCCTCTTTTCCCACATAGCGAAAATGCCACGCTTCATAATCGATCCCCGTAATATCCTCCGTACCTCTCGGATAGCGCAGGATAAATCCGTATCTGCTGCAATTTTCCCGAAGCCACTGATTTTCCGGCGTGCTCTCCTGCGCCTCATCGAGCACCTGATAATCAAGCGCTACGATGTCAGCGGCAAGCCCCGTTCCGTGCTCGCTGTACCCCGGCGGCATCGTCTCTCTCGTCTCCTGCGCATACGCCTCGTCCCACGTAAGTCCCTCACTCTCCATAGCCGCCTGAATATCCTCGTCGAGAAGCTGCTGCTGATATTCTCTGTCGCGGTATCCGGAAGCCACGACAAACTCCAGCCCTTCCCGCGAACCGTCTGTCAGCATCTCCTTAAGCGGCCCGTACATCTCCTCTGCCACCGCGCAGGAACCGTTGTTCAGCCAGTGAAGCGTCGGCTCATAATCCTCTGGAAGCGGATGATCCTTATTGACGAGCATCAAAAGCTCTGTCCCCGACTGCCGCGTATCGTAGTGTTCGATGATACCCCTGTTCCATGTCGCCTCGCCGCTCATACTGCCGCTCAGCCCCCATGCAGTAATAGTCCCTGCCGCAACGATCACTGCTCCAAGCAAAAGTCTCGTCTTCCACGAAAAACCGCCCCTCTTTCTTCTGCGGCGGCGCGATGACAGCCTTCCCGAGATCGCACGGACGCCGTCGCTTTTCTGATGCCTCTCTCTTATCTCGTAATCATC
>CATZPU010000040.1 GCA_958422845.1 uncultured Lachnospiraceae bacterium
AAAAGAGAATTTCGATAAGTCATCATGGCACGACCTCCGGCAGGCTTGTTTTTCTTATTGTATCCGCTTTCGTTCCAAAATATACCGGATCGTCCGCAATACGGATGTTCCTGTTTAAAAAAATTTTTTGTTTTTGTCCATGAATCACCAAATTCTGCATAAAGTGTATGGTAAGGTAATGCTTAGGCGAATATGGAAAAGGAGTGAGCGGAGCATGGGCAAAGAGATAGTATTGCCGAAAAACATACGTCAGATGGGAGATGTGCATGGAAAAGAGAAAATCTATATGGAAGATTACGTGATGACGTATATCCGTAAAAAGGAACAGCAGGGGGAAAACGGCAGTATCGGAATTCTTCTTGGAGAACGGCATGAGACGCCGGAGGGCGTTTTTGTTTTTATCAGAGGAATTTATGAGACGGCGCAGGAATACGCAGAACACACAGCAAACGAAGAACATGCAGGAGATACAGAATATGCGGAGAACAGGAAATATACAGAGAATATAGAACATACAGGAAAAGCAGAACATATAGAAAAAACAGAACATACAGGAAAAACAGAACATATAAGGAAGAAACTCAGCGAGAATACTCAGGAGGATGCGGAAACAAAGAGCGAAGAAGAAAGCAGCGAACAGCCGCCGCTTACCTTAAAGGAAAGGATTCATAAAGGGCGGATCGAATATTTTCCGGGCTGGGACGTAGAGGGTTGCTGTGTGATCGGTAAGTATCGTCCTGAGCTGTTGGAAGAGCTTTTTGGGATTTTGCCCGGAACACAGCAGCTGATCTTCCATTTGCAGGAGCAGGAGGAGACAGTCTACTGGAGGGCTCAGGGCGAATACCGCCGCGTACACGGATATTTTGTGTTTTATGAGCAGAACCGCAAAATGCAGGAATATCTTTCCGATGTGTTCGGAGCTTCTACCGTTGAACAGGAGAAGATTCCGGAGCGCGCAATAAAAAGCTTCCGCGAGAAGATCAGGGAAAAAAGCGAGCAGAAGGCAGGCAGTATGCTGAAGCTTGCCAGTTCCTTCTTTGTGATTACAGTGCTTGTGGCGGGAGCAGTTGCGGTAAACAGGATAGACGAGATACGAAAAGTGCAGAACGTAACGAATATGAGCAGCAAAGAGCCGAACGGTCAGTGGGATCTGGAATATACAAAGGAACAGATGCTGGCATTGCGGGAATCGGAAGCGGCGGCGCAGAGGGAAGCAGAAGCACAGGAGGCAGCGGCGCAGTATGCGGCAGACTTGCAGGGTGTCGGTATGCAGGGGGCGGCAGAATTGCAGGGCGCAGATGTACAGAAAACGGCAGACTTGCAGAGTGCCGGTATGCAGGGAACGGCAGAACTGCAAAGCGGAGATGATACAGATGCAGCCGATGCGCAAAACCGGAATGCGCAGGGAATGGAAACACAGAACGCCGACGCACAGCAGACGGACGAAATACAGGGAACGGCAGAACTGCAAAGCGGAGATGATGCAGGTACAGCCGATGCGCAGACAGTTGGAATGCAGGAAATGGGCGCACAGGAGCAGGGAACAGAAACACAGAAAAGGAGCGCGCAGGAACAGAGCGCAGAAACACAGGAAATGAGCGCGGCAGAGGCATCGGCGCAGGAGGCAGATGCGGCATGGATGGCGGGATCGGACGCTTTTTGGGAGGATGAGGAGCTTGGCGCAGGGACGCAGGAAGCAGCGCAGGAGGCGGCGGTACGCAGCGCTCAGGCTTCTTATGTGATCAAACCGGGAGATACACTGGCTAATATTTGTAAGCAGTATTATGGAAGTATTGAACAGCTCGCACAGCTTTGTGAAGCAAACAATATTTCTGATGCAAATAAGATCATGCCGGGACAGAAGATCGTATTGCCTTAGAAAAAACGCAGGAAGATACGAGATTTTCAATCCTGTCAAAGTGCGGGCTTATACCGGTGCAGAAAAACAGCGCCGCCGGCTCATGCGGTAACGGTTGCGCTTGATGGAGCTTTCTGGTATGATACACACAGAAAAGGCTGGTATATCGCAGCTATGAGATCGGAAAAATTCCGTTCTGATATTACAGTATGCATCATGAGAAGATGTGAAACAGGATAAACGTGGAAAAATTAAAGACAGGTATAAAAGATGAAAAAAGAAAAATGGAAGGCATTTACTGAAAAACTGAAAGAAAAAAGTCAGTTTTTAAAACTGGACGATGAGGATATAGACCTGGAAGATGAGATGCAGATGGAGGAAGAGCCGCTGTCTGCTAAGGAATTGCTCTGGGAGGACATTCCGGAGGAAAATCTGGAGGAACGGCTGGCACGCAACAGAAAATGGGTATTTCGGCGGCGGCTTGCAATCGTGGTTCTTTTGGCTGCGATTGCAGGCGGTTTCGTCCTGTACAATCAATTTCATACGTTTGACGATTATATCATTGCACAGTCCTATGAAAAAGAAGCGGCTTCGGGAACACAGTACAAAGAAGCCGGAAAAAATCTGTATCGGTATAATTCCGACGGTATATCCTGTGTGACACGGGAGAATGAACTGAAATGGAGTATTACCTATAATATGCAGGCTCCGATCGCCGATGTGTGCGGCACGACTATGGCGGTAGCAGAACAGCAGGGAAATCAGGTATATGTTGTGAATAAAGACGGTCTGGCAGGCAGCTTTGAGACGCTTTTGCCGATCCTCAAGGTTCGGGTGTCGCGTCAGGGCGTAGTGGCTGTTGTTTTGCAGGAGGAAAATGTTACATGGGTAAACCTGTATCAGGCTGACGGTACGTCGATCGCGAATACGAAGGTGACGATGACGGAGTCCGGCTATCCGCTTGATATTGATCTTTCTCCGAACGGGCAGAAGCTGGCGGTATCGTATCTGAGCATCAAGGGCGGAAGTATTACGAGCAATGTCGTTTTTTATAATTTCGGTGCGGCAGGGCAGGCGGACAACGATCATGTGGCGGGAAAACAGAGCTATGCCGGACAGGTGATACCGGAGATCTACTTTACAGACAACACGAGAGCAGTCGCAGTTGCCGATAATGGATTTAAGGTATTTAAGGGAAATGATGCGTTTGAACAGACGCATGAGGCAGTTTTTGAAAAAGAGATATTGAGTACGTTTCATGACGAAGAGGCGATAGGATTTCTGTTTGAGAGCGAGGCAGAGGATGCCGCGTACCGTTTGGAAATGTATAATTACCGCGGGCGAAAAAAAGCGGCAAAGAATATAAATGCGGAGTTTGAGCATGTAAAAATGCAGAATGGTCAGATACTGATGTACGGAATAAGAAACTGCGAGGTATTTACCTCGTCAGGACAGCACCGTTTCTCATCTGCTTACGAAAAAGATATTGAAGATGTGTTCTATTTTTCTGAATTCCGAAAATATTTAGTAATAACAGATGACAGCTTTGACCAGATACGCATTAGCTGATTTGGAGACAGGAGGAGATTATGAATATACTTGAGATTGCAGTTATCGTACTGATCGCTGTTTTTGCGATCACAGGGTGGCGAAAAGGCTTCGTGCGAAAACTGGCGTCTATGCTGTCCTTTGTGATCTCGATCATACTGGTAGCTTTCTTTCTGCCGTATATGACTGAATTTTTAAAGACAGACACGCCGGTATATGATTACATTGTAAAACAGTGCAGGGAGGTCATGACGGAAAATCTGGCAGATGCGCTTACAATGGGAAACGCGGAAACGCAGGGCAGTATTTTGGGAAGTCAGGTGTCTTTAAAGACGGCGAGTGCCGCATCGGATTACAGCAATATAAGCCGTGAGCAGATAAAAAACCTGATGGAGCAGTACGGCTATGACAGCGCGGTCGTCGATGCGCTCAGTGACGAGCAGTTAGAAGCATATAAGGAAAAGTATGCGCAGCAGTATATACAGCAGTATTTTGGTGCAGAAGAGGACGGTACGCAGGGCAGCGGCGTGGGCCAGCTTACGAAGATCGAGCAGACAGAGCTGATCGAGCATCTTCCGATTCCGGAGGCGCTGCGGGATCTTTTGCTGGACTATAACAATGATGAAGGCTATCGAAGTCTTGGAGTCACCGGCTTTGCAGATTATCTTGTACATTTTCTCGCTACGGTGATCCTGAACGTTATCGCATTTGTGGCGGCTGTTATTCTGGTACAGATACTTTTGCATCTTGTCATAGGCGCGCTTGATATTCTGGCGCATATACCGCTGATCGGCGGTCTGAACAGGCTGCTTGGTCTTATTTTGGGATTGGTGCAGGCACTGTTCTTTCTGTGGCTGTTCTTTTTGATCCTTTCCATGACATCTGCGACACAGTGGGGCTTGCAGCTTATGGATATGGTGCAGAGCAGTCAGGCGCTTAGCGCATTGTATGACTCGAATCTGTTTCTGGAGATCGTAGTCCGCACAGTGGCGATGTTTGTATAAGCAGGATTGTATAAAAATAAATACAAAGGGGATTGACAAATCCCTTTTTCAGTGTTACACTTTACCACAACAAAGGAAGAAACCGATGAGAAAGAGAAGTAAGCATACATCGTGAAGTTACAGAGAGCTGCAGGCGGTGGGATTGCAGTACGGAACAGTTTGCTGAATGGACTTTTGAGGGCGGTCTGAATATTTCCGTAGGACTTGCCGGGAACCGAACCCGTTATCAATCAGGAGTGTATGATAGTACATGCGAAAGTGGACAATACGTCAAAGTGAGTGGCACCGCGATAATAAGAGCTTATTACCGTCTCAGATTATATAATATCATATTATATATCTGGGACGTTTTTTTTCGCGAAAGCAATGAGCCGTGCAAAATCGTTGCATGGAAGGCTGGCTGCTCGCAGACAAGCCTGACAGGCAACGATTTTATAGGGCGAACGCCCGCGAGCGAGATGAAGCAAAGCGGAATCGAGCTTGCAGCACGGCGAAGTATAAGGGCACGGCGGATCTCCACGATTACTTCCGGTTCCTCCTTTGAACCAACAGATCATCGGGCGTGACCCGCAAAAGAAAAGGAGAACGATATTATGAAGAGAAAAGTATTAGCAATCACAGCAGCATCTGTTATGGCGTCTATTATGCTTGCAGGCACGGCAATGGCAGCAGAATACAAGGTCGGCATTATCCAGTTTGTGGACGATGCGTCGCTCAATCAGATCGAGGCGGCGATCGAAGCGCAGCTTGATGTTCTGTCTGAGGAGGGTGAGGATAAATATATCTATGACGGATATGTATTTAACGGGCAGGCAGATGCGACAACGCTTGGTCAGATTGCCGCGCAGCTTATTTCAGATGAGGTAGACGTAATCGTTCCGATTGCAACTCCGGCAGCCCAGATCGTGCAGGCAGCTACAGAGGATACAGATATTCCGGTCGTATTTTCGGCTGTATCTGATCCGGTAGGAGCAGGACTGGCAGAGAGCATGGAGGAACCGGGAGCGAATATTACAGGAACGTCCGATGCGCTTAACACGAACGCGATTTTTGACCTGATGTTAGCGGCAGATCCGGAGATCAAATCAGTCGGACTTCTTTACAGCCAGTCAGAGGATTCTTCCAAACAGCCGATTGCAGATGCGAAGGCATATCTGGAAGAAAAAGGGATAGAGTACGTAGAAAAAACAGGAACAAACAATACAGAGGTCGTGCAGGCGGCAGATGCGCTCGTAGCATCAGGCGTTGACGCGGTATTTACTCCTACTGACAATACGATCATGACGGCGGAGCTTGGTATTTATGAGAAATTTATCGATGCAGGCATTCCGCATTATACGGGTGCGGACTCCTTTGCATTAAACGGAGCGTTTTGCGGCTACGGCGTAGATTATGAGAGCCTCGGCACGGCTACGGCAGACATGATCGCAGAGGTGCTTGCGGGCGCTGATCCGGCGAAGCTGCCGATTCGGACATTTGACAATGGAATCGCCACAGTCAATACAGAGACGGCAGAAGCTCTCGGACTGGATTATGCAAGCTTTGAAGAAATGTGTACGGCGGTCGTAGAGACAGTTACCGCAGAGGAGTTTGAGTAAAGAGCGGATGCGTCAGACGGCTGTTTAGAATAGACATATGAAAACGATATTAAAGCCAAACGATGCCTGACGAATTGTTTCGTGCTTCGCACTTTCACAATTCTGCCCATAAATTCGGATATCGCGGTGCATACGCACCACTTTTATCCTCATTTTTGGGGCGGGTCATAAAGGCATAAAACCACTTATGTGCAAGCACAACGTGGTTTATGACCTTTTGACCCTGGCATCTTAAATAAGAAAGCAAGGGGTATATTCATGGAATCACTGTTATCACTTCCGGTTGTGATGAGCGCGCTGGAGCTTGGTTTTATTTATGCGCTGGTGGCGCTGGCGCTGTTTATCAGCTATTCGATACTGAATATTGCAGACCTGTCCACAGACGGCTGTTTTACGCTCGGCTGTGCGGTGGGAGCACAGGTCGCTATCATGGGACATCCTGTTTTGGCGTTGTTTGCGGCTATGGCGGCGGGCGTCTGTTCAGGCTATATCATGGCGGCTTTGCAGACAAAGTTTGGCGTAGAGTCAATTCTTGCAGGAATTATCGTAAATACGGGGCTGTATACAGTCAATCTTGCCGTGATGGGCTTCTCATCGAATTTGTCGATTTTTAAAAGTGATACGGTGTACAGCCTGTGCAAAGAAGTCTTTGGCAGCACCTGGTACAAGCTGATCGTTTCTGTCATTATTGTTATTATTGTATGTCTCGTTATTGCATGGTTCTTGCGCACACGGATCGGGCTTTCTATCCGTGCGACGGGAGACAATGCAGATATGGTGCGTGCATCGAGCATCAATCCCGGTTTTACGATCACAGTAGGTCTGTGTATTTCAGGCTCCCTGACGGCGCTTTCCGGATGTCTGATCGGTCAGTATCAGAAAACGTGTGACATCAATCTCGGAACGGGTATGGTTACAATTGCGCTTGCCAGTCTGATCATTGGCGAAACGCTTGTAGGAAAGCAGAGCATGACGCGCAGGATCATCGGCGTCATTTTGGGAAGCTGTCTGTACCGTTTTGCCATCGCGATCGCACTTCGCCTGCATATTCCGGCAGAGTGCCTCAAGCTCGTTTCGGCGGTGATCGTCGCAGTGGCGATCGCTTCTCCGTATCTGAAGCGTCAAATATCCTTTAAGAAAAAGAAAATGGCTGCTGCTTCAGCAAGAAAAGGAGGGCGCGGTTCATGCTGACTCTTAAAAATGTAACAAAGGTATTTAATGAAGGAACAGTAAACGAAAAAATCGCGCTTGATAACGTGAGTCTGACGGTAGAAGATGGAGATTTTGCAACGATCATCGGCAGCAACGGGGCAGGAAAGTCAACGCTTTTTAACTGTATCTGCGGAAGCTTTTTCGTCGACGAGGGAAGTGTATTTCTCGATGAGCGTGATATTACTTATATGCCGGAGTACCGCAGGGCGGTGCAGATCGGGCGTTTGTTTCAGGACCCGATGCGCGGGACGGCGCCTCACATGACGATCGAGGAGAATCTGGCTCTGGCTTATCTGCGTGTAGCAAAAAGGAAAAATTCTGTTTTTTCAAGAATAACAAATAAAGAACGGGAGCTGTTTCGGGAACGGCTCGCGCTGCTTGATATGGGATTGGAAGACCGTATGAAGCAGCCGGTAGGGCTGTTGTCCGGTGGACAGCGTCAGGCGCTTACTCTCCTGATGGCGACGCTCGTTCCGCCGAAAATACTGCTGCTTGACGAACATACCGCAGCGCTCGATCCGGCGACGGCAGAGAAGGTTCTTGCGCTGACAAAAAAGGTGGTAGAAGAAAATCAGCTTGCATGTCTGATGATCACGCACAATATGCATTCAGCGCTTGAGCTAGGCAACCGCACGCTGATGATGGATGCCGGACGTATCGTGCTCGATATTTCAGGAAAAGAGAGGGACGGACTTACTGTAGACGGTCTGCTTGCAAAATTCAGTGCAGGAGCAGGCAAAGCACTTGATAATGACCGCATTCTTTTATCGAGGGCAGAGTAAAGGATAATACAAAATAAATGAGGATAAAACAGACAGTTCATCACAAACAGGACTGTCTGTTTTATAATATAAGAAAGTTCCGGTTTGTTCCTAGCCAGACAAACAGTTTGACGTCTGTAACCCGTGTAAAACACAAGGAAAAAAGGCGATTTTAAAATAGTGGTGAATTGAAAAAGTGAATTCCACTTTGCAGGGGTAAATTCTACTTTGAAAAA
>CATZPU010000041.1 GCA_958422845.1 uncultured Lachnospiraceae bacterium
TCTTTCTGATTTTATCAGAATTAACATTTGATCTTTTTTCTTAATTTTAACTCTATATGGTTTTCTTTTGCTATTTCCCGTAATCTTGCTGATATGTATTTCGCTTTGTCTTTTACCGTCATATTTGCCGTATTTTGCTTTCCTTCATCCAAAACCTTTTTGATACATGTAATATCAAGAAGATTAACAGCAAGACAAAACAACGTCTTTTCACGGCCGGAATTATATTCAGACAACAACGTCTTCAACAATTCCACCTTTTCAGACTGCTGCAAAGAGTACGCTTCGATTCCTATCTCCTTTGCCTTTCTCAAATCTGACTTTTGATTGAGATGCGTAATGAAAGAATCGTATTCATCTACATAGTCATAGATCTGACACGGATATTCTGAACATTGGAAACAATACTCTATCTTATGCTCCATTCCACAGTGGGCTACTTTACAAGGTTTATTCCCATGCCCGCATCCTTGACAAAAGTTTCCCAGCTTCATTGTGCATAAGCCGCAATTTAATCCACACAGAGAAAATAAGGGATCTTTCCGTTCAAATTTTTCCATATACCCACCGCCTCTTCCTTCCAGCTGATCTGTTTTTCTGCAACGATATATTATTGGAATGCTGTACCTAAAAAATAATGAAAGATAGTCAAAACCATGCTACAATGAAAATACTTCTTTCCGATACAAAATGCAATAAGGAGAAACAGGTATTACGATGAAAGTCAGAAAATTCTTGCCGCCGCTCACTATGTGGCTCATTTTTGAGACAATTGCAATCGCTTTATGGATCGCACTGGATAATGTGTTCTACCTCTTTAATTTCTCGTATATCGGTACGTCTCTTGCCGTCGGGTTGGTTCTATACGCGCAAAAGAAGAAGTATGCCAGAAATGCGGTGCAGTTTGCCGTCGGTCTGTATATGCTCGTATATCTGGGCTTTCTCTGTCGGGAAAATATGCAGATCGAGGGCTTTTGGTATTACCTCTTTCTTGGAGTATTTGAAGCTGCCACGATCCACTATGCCATTGCAAAAATCTTTGGCCCGCTTGTGTTTGGACGGGGATGGTGCGGCTATGCCTGTTGGACGGCAATGATTTTGGACATTCTTCCATTTAAAACACCTGAAGCCCCGCGAAAAAACTGGGGATTGATCCGGTATTTTGTGTTTGGAGCTTCGTTTCTGTTCGTCAGCCTGCTCTTTATCCTTCAAATCCCAGACAAAGGAAAAATTATGTGGTGGAGCTTCATTATCGGAAATATTCTCTACTATGCCATCGGAATTGCCCTGGCTTATATATGCAAAGACAATCGGGCTTTCTGTAAATACATCTGCCCGATTACCGTTTTTCTGAAACCTGCAAGTTACTTCTCACTGTTCCGAATCAAGGTAGATGAAAAGAAATGTATCTCCTGCGGAAAGTGTGAAAAGATATGCCCTATGAATGTGGAGGTTCCAAGCAACTCCCGCAAAAAGAAAAACGCGACAGAATGTATTTTATGTATGAAATGTGTGGAAGAATGTCCCCGAAAAGCTTTGAAACTTTAAATTCCCTTTGAAAATGACAGAATAAAAAATACCGTGAACACTAATGCGCCTACTCTGTATCCGGGGGTGCTGCAAAATACATCCGGCGGTACCCTTTCAGGTGATTTTCCTCCGAAAACTGCGCTATGAGCACTAGCAGCCGTACTTTGGCTACTTACGTGCGATGCCTGCAAAGCACTTGACGAGATTCTTTCGAGTCTGGTACTTTGTAGTTTTCTGCGGAAAACACACCGAAAATCCACCGGAATCAGTATTTTGCAACACCTCCGCCGCACATCTTTACTTATCCATGCTAACCTTAGCATGCGTATACATAGGGCAGTACGCCCCATCCACCGATACTACCCAACCGCAATGTCCGTGACCACCTCATTTTGACAAAGCAGCTCATATACCGTTCTTGAGATCTCTGCTATTTTTTCGATCGCTGCCCCGTTATCCTTAAGCTCTCCGCTCAGCACACAGAGCACATACGCATGATCGCCGTCCTCGATGACTGCAACATCATTTTCCACATAGTCTCCGTAATCCCCCGCAAGCTCTCCCGTCTTATTGGCTACTGCGGCAGTCGTTCCGGTAAGTCCGGACGGAATTTTGTTTCTCCGTGTCTGTGCAGCAAGATACTCATACATCTTTGCCGATGCTTCTGCATTTACACACGTTCCGCCGTAGATGCTCTCCAACAGACGGAGGCAGTCATTTGCCGAAGTATAATTGTCTCCGGACGGTTCCTCCTCAAGAAACTTTCGGCCAAGCTTCGTCGAGGTATAGCCGTTCTCCTCGCAGAACTGATTCACCACCTGCATTCCTGTCTGTGCGTCTCCGCCTCCGAGCCGCTCGATCAGCGTATTTGCGGCAGTATTGTCGCTTACTGTGATCATATCTGTGATAAGCTGTTTAAGCTCCCCGTCATACGATTCTTCAAACGGAATATAACGCTCCTGCGAAGCCGGATAACACACGCGGTCATAGATCGCCGCCATGATAAAGAGCTTTATAACGCTTGCAGATTTCATCTGGCTGTCTGCGTCAATACCTCCGTATGCGCCTGTACGAATATCCTTTACTGCAAATGCCCACTGCTCTTCTTCCTTGGCCGGATAGATATAGTCCTCTCCGATCTGCTCGATAAGCGCCTCCATCGCAGCCTTTGCCTGCGCAGATACTTCTTTTTTCTTCATTCCTTTTTCTGTAAAATACCGGTCAATACCGTCCGCAATTCCCTCCGCCATCAGCGGCTGTACCGATGCGTCTGACATACGTGCATCGTCCGACTGATTCGTCATAAATCCCATCTCAAGGATCATTACCGGAAGCCGGCTCCAGTTGATGCCTGTCATATTATCGTAATACTGAATGCCAAGAGACGCAAAAGATGCTTTACTGCAATATCCTTCAAGAATACACTGCCCAAGAAGATAAGAATCCTCTGCAAGATACCCGACATACGGATTTGACGAAGACGGAACCATCGCAAGAGCGCCGCTGACTCCGTGATCATCCGAGCCGTTCGCATGAATGCGCACATAAATATCTCCGCCCTGCTCATACGCCATCTGCGCGCGCTGCGCATTACTGATCGCTGCATCGTGATCCTCTCTTGTCAGAATCACCTCGTAGCCGCGTTCTTCCAGTTCATCACGCAGAAGAAGAGAAATCTCAAGATTCAGCTCATACTCTCCTTTTCCGGTATAGGGACTCTGTGTTCCCGTACTTGCTTTCGCTTTCATTTCTGAAGAACCGGGGCCATTTGGCTCCGTATCGCTCATATTTACCCAACTTCCCTGATGTCCGGGATCGATCGCAACGACAAGCTTTTCCTGTTCTTCTTCCGTATCGCTTTCGGTCTCTGACTCCTGCTCATCTTTCGCAGCAGGTCTGCCGTCCGAATCTGTCTCGTCTTTCGATGCTGCGCCGTCATCTGAACCTGCCTCGCCTTTTGACGCTGCGCCGTCATCCGAATCTGTATCACCTTTCGATGCTGCGCCGTCATTTGAATCTGCCTCGTCCTTCGATGCTGCGCCGTCGTCTGAATCTGCCTCATCCTTCGACGCTGCGCCGCTGCCTGAACCTGTCTCATCGTCCGACAGTTCGCCGGTTCCGGTAAGAAGCCCCGTCTCCTGCACTTTATCCGGTGATACCGAATCGGACTGTCCGCCCCCGTCTTTCTGACGGATCACCATCCATGCCATCACGCCTGCACATATCAGCAGGATCACTACTGCCGCTGCAAGAATCGCTGTCAGCGGCAGTTCTTTTTTCTTTTTTTTATCTGACATTATGTCACCTCTCTATTTCTTCTCCAAGCAGTCTCGCAAGCTCCCATGCGTCTGCCGCAATACGTTCCGGATGCGCCCCATGCTCCAGAAGAAAGCTGCGGTCCCTGAAGCCCCAGCTTACTGCTATGCAGTCAAGCCCTGCATTGGCAGCGGTCAGGATATCAACATCAGAATCCCCCACATAAACTGCCCTCGCACTTTCTGCACCGAGCTCCTTAAGCGCCTCAAAGACAGAGTCCGGCGCAGGCTTCTTCCTGACGCCTTCACGGTCTCCGATCGCCACAGGCACCAGACCTTCAAAATAAACGTCCCTCAGCCTTTTGACGGCAAAATCCGCTTTGTTTGACACAATAGCGACCGCATATCCTTTTTCTTTCAGCATACGAAGAAGCTCCGGTATCCCCTGATACGGCTTTGTTTTCTCCATACAGTGTTCCCCGTAATGTGCCAGAAAAAACTGTAAAACATCATGAAACTCAGGGTTCTCTTCCCCGTCCGGAAGCAGTCTCTGAATCAGACGATGAATGCCGTTTCCGACAAAGCTGCATATCTCCTGCTTCGTCCGAACCGGAAACCCAAACTTAACCGCCGCCGCATTTGCACTATCCGTCAGATCTTCCAAGGTATCAAGCAGTGTTCCGTCAAGATCAAATATTACTGTATCATACAGTCTGCTGTACTTTTCCATAATCCCTCCATCTGTACCATAAAAATACTGTAAAATGTGTTTTTATAGTTTGTATCATACCTTCTTCATCCGCAAAATACAATACTTTTTCTATTCCGTACAGAATACATACCTTAAAGAAATATATGAAAAGTCAGATAAGTATCTGAGTATCTCAGTGTGCCGGAGTGCTCTGTCTCCTGCACGATGCAGCCAGTCTCCAGTACAGAATACGCCGCAGCTTTTTACACATACAAGACGCCGCCGTGTAAAGATTATCCACACCGATCAGCGCCGCTCCTGTAAGAAGTGTGAATAAAAACCATAAAAAGAACAGCACCGCTGCAGGCGCGATCCCAAAACTAATATCAAGCCATGCAAAAACCGCGATCTCCTCTAAAAGCCCCGCCACAGCGCAAAATCTCTTCCCGCGCGCCGTCAGCTCCCTGTATATCTCCTGTCTTTTTTCCATAGCTCCCGTCCCCCGTATCTTCTGTAATAATCCAAACATTAGTTCCGAACATTTGTTCGTAAATGTATTCTAATACAGAATCAAATAATTTGCAAGTCTTTCTTTTCTAAATCTCATATGTTAAAATACAATAAAGTAAAAAATCTTGATTTTATACTATGGGACTGTGATAACTTTCCTAATAACAAGACAAAATTGCTGCCACATCCCAGCCATAAAAGGACTTTGTGCATGTCATAGGAGGGTATGATAAATATGGACGGATTCAGTGAAAAAATACACCTGCTTCCCGAAGCGCCAACGGAGGAACATCCGCAGGCAGATCGTGAACGCATTCTGCATGAGCTGGAGAGAAAAGGCTTTCAGAACGTCTCTATGACGCTTTTCGCACTGCGCAGCCTCTACCCGCTGTGCCGCGAACACGGATGGGACATCACGGTTACGCTTGTACACAAAGATGCGCAGACATTTGTTACTGCAATAGAGGCAGGCGACACCACTGCATCACACTACGGTCTTGCCGTTGACCTCGGCTCTACGACAGTCGTCATGCAGATGATCGATATGAATACGGGAAACGTCCTGTCGGAAGCCAGATGCATGAACGGGCAGATACGTTTCGGCGATGATATTCTGACGCGCATTATTTATGCAAAGGATAATCCCGACCATCAGCGCGAGATCGCGTCCGCGACGCATGATACCTTTCTCTCGCTGTTTCAGGAATTGGAGGCGGACTGCGGCATCTCCGCCGCGCATTGTCCCGTTATGATCGTATCGGGAAATACTACGATGATCCATTTTCTGCTCGGTCTGGACGCATGGACGATCTTTTCCTCTCCATACGCTCCCGTCGCCTCCGATCCCGGCTCTTTCTGGGGAAATGAGATAGGAATGGATTTTTCCGGTATGATCTACATTATTCCGGCGATCGCGAATTATCTCGGCGGAGACATTACGAGCGGTCTTCTGACAACAGATTTTTATAGGAAAGACGGGCTGTCCGTATTTTTTGACATCGGAACGAACGGAGAGCTTGTACTCGGCAATAAAAACTTTCTGATCGCGGGAGCAGGAGCGGCAGGTCCGGCGCTTGAGGGCGGTATCAGCAAATACGGCATGCGCGCCCGCGACGGGGCGATCGACTGCATTAGGATCAGCGGTCCGACGCTTACCTTTACGACGATCGGAGATAAACAGCCGGAGGGCATCTGCGGCTCCGGTATCATCGATCTGATCGCCCAGATGCGGTTAAACGGATGGATCGATATCTCCGGAGTGCTGGATCCTTCCGCTTCCGACCGCATCATCTATCTTCCCGAAACGGAGGAATTCGCAGCCGTCTATGCCACGGCAGACGAGTCTGCAGGCGAGGAACCGCTTTACTTTTCACAGACGGATATCCGCCAATATCTCGATACAAAGGCTGCCGCGCACACGATGGTCGACTGTCTGCTCGATGCCTCCGGCTTTACGCCGGACGACATCACCGCCTTTTACACAGCCGGAGCTTTCGGCACATATGCAGACCTTGAGTCAGCCGTCACAGTCGGTATCTTTCCCGATCTGCCCCGCGAACGTTTTCACTGTCTGCAAAACAGCTCCCTCGCGGGCGCAAGAGCGCTTTTATTAGATCGAAGCCGCATGGACGACATTCATTACCTTTTAGAAACAGTCTACTGCATCCAGTTTGCTTCCATGCCGGATTTTCTGATCAAAATGCAGGCGTCCAAATTTATTCCACACACGGATATGCGCATGTACCCCAGTGTGGAACACGCATTAAGCGCAAAGAGCACCCCCGCATACAGGAAGAATATATAAAAATGAACCCGTTAACACGCATATTTTGCGTCAGATCATAAGGAGGAAAACATTATGTATATTTTGTATCGTCACCCAGAAACAAAGGCGCTCACGATCACCGATACTACCAGTACCGAATATTCACCGGAGGAAAATGAACTCACTTTCATCGGAGATGATGATGTCAGCATCCGCATCGACCAAAAAGGTTCTGACGAGCTGATCCGCAAACTGTTTGCCGAAGGAAAGCTCGACCTGAGTACGTTCGACTGCATCCTGCATGAGTGGGACGATGATGACGACGACTACGACGATGATGATGACGATGACGAGCTGATCATCGATCCGGACTTCTTTTTAAATATCTGATCATACTTCAAAAGGGGTGCTGCAAAATCCATCGGAATCCGTATTTTGCAACACCCCGTCTCTTTTCTGATACAGGTATCATCGTTTTTGTTCTATTGTATTTTCACGTCCTGCGATCTGCTGTGCCATCGCCTCTGCTTTTTCAATGATAGAATCCTCAAACCCCATCAGATGAAGCAGACGGATCGCATTGCGTGTCATTGCCCGCCCTTCTTTGAGCAGATAATCAAAAGTGATCTGCTCATCTGTGACTTCTTCCTCAAAATGGCAGTTACGGAAAACATCCTCAAGAATATAGGTCAGCTCAATATCGTGCGTGGCAGCCATACAAAGCAGGCGCTTTCCTGCCATATGCAGAAGTATCTGAGATGAGGCAGCGATACGTTCCACCGTATTCGTCCCGCGCAGCACCTCATCTACACAGCAAAATACCGGAATCTCTCCCTCTATCCGGTCAAGGATACGCTTGAGGGAGCGGATCTCTACCATATAATAGCTCTCCTCACTGGCAAGATCATCACGCAGCGCCATAGAGGTAAATACCCGAAACCTGCACGCCTCATACGAAGACGCAAGGACTGTGTGGACTGTCTGCGCCAGTATGATCTGCAGGGCAGCCGTTTTGAGAAACGTTGATTTGCCGGACGCATTCGATCCGGTCAGCAAAAGACTTTTATCAAGCTCGATGGAATTCGGCACCGGATCTGAGATAAGCGGATGATACATACGCTCCGCGTGAAAATACGGCGTCTGCGTTTCACGAAATACAGGAACCGTATGCTCAGGATAAAGACGACGGAACGACGCCACTGCGATCGCCGCCTCAATACGCCCGATCTCATCGACCAGATATTCAAATTCCGGAAGATGTCTGACTACCTCTTTTACTACCGTCTTAAACTGGATCAGATCGATATGGAACAGATTATTCAGATAAATAAAAAGCGTCTGCTCCAGTCCTCCGCCCTGCATCTCCCCTGCGACGAGCAGCGTCATATTGCGGCGCAGCCTGC
>CATZPU010000042.1 GCA_958422845.1 uncultured Lachnospiraceae bacterium
AATACAGGACAGCCGACGCTTGACGGTATCGATTTTGAGATTACTTCGGGAGAGTTCTTGTGTGTCGTCGGAAAAAGCGGATGCGGAAAGAGCACGCTGCTGAATCTTATTGCAGGGCTTGAAGAACCGACGCAGGGGGAGATTTTGCTCGACGGGAAAAAAATCAGCGGCCCCGGAGCAGACCGTGTAGTCATGTTTCAGGAGCATGCGCTGTTTCCGTGGAGAAACGTGATCGAGAATGTAAAATTTGGGATGGAGATCGCCGGAATACCTAAAGAGGAGCAGGAGGAGCGGGCGATGAAGTATCTGAAGATGGTGCAGATGGAAAAATACCGCGATTACCTGATCCATCAGCTCTCCGGCGGGATGAGGCAGAGAGTGGCGCTCGCGCGGGCATTGACGCTTGATTCTAAGATTCTTTTAATGGACGAGCCGTTTTCGGCGCTTGATAAGCAGACGGCGAACCGGATGCGCTCGGAGCTTCAGGAGATCTGGATGCAGGTGAAGCGGACGATCTTTTTTATCACGCACAGCGTAGAAGAAGCGGTATATCTGGCAGACCGCGTGGCAGTCATGTCAGAAAAAAAGAAAAGTATTCAGGATGTTATCGAGGTCGACCTGCCAAGACCGCGACACGTATATGATGATGCGTTTGTCGCGTATCGTCACCGGATTCTGGAGGAGGTACAAAATGGAGAAGAATAGAAAAAAGAGAGGGATTCTGGAGAAGGCAGTTTTCTTTGCTGTGATATTGGTAATCTGGCAGCTTCTCTATGTACTCGGTACGGGCGTTTTTGACGTATGGAAATCCTATGCCATGCCGTCGCCTGTAGGTGTGTGGCAGACGTTTCTGCGGCTGATCGGAGACGGGAGCCTTGTATGGGCTGCTGCAAATAGTCTTTTGCGCGGCTTTCTCGGATATTTTATCGCAGTTATACTGGGAACAGGGATCGGGCTTTTGATGAATCATTTCGGATATCTTCGCCGCAACCTTCGGCCGCTTGTCACAGGGATACAGACGCTTCCCAGTATCTGCTGGGTGCCGTTTTCTATTCTCTGGTTCGGTTTGACAGAACAGGCAATTCTTTTTGTTGTGGTGATGGGTTCCGTATTCAGTATGGCGATCGCGGTGGACAATGCGATCCGCAATGTGCCGCCTCTTTATAAGAAAGCGGCTCTGACTATGGGTGCGGACAAAAAGCAGCTCTACCGAAAAGTCATTCTTCCGGCAAGCCTGCCGGAGCTGATCGCCGGACTGAAGCAGGGGTGGTCGTTTGCATGGCGCGCGCTGATGTCCGGCGAGGTCATGACGACATGTATAGGACTCGGTCAGACGCTGATCACGGGGCGCAATCTTGCAGACATCGATCAGGTCATGCTTGTTATGATTGTGATCGTCCTGACAGGTATACTGATCGATCAGACCGTATTTCGGGCATTGGAGCGGTGGGTGTACCGGAAACGGGGGATGTAGCGCGCGGGAGTGAAAAGTCAGGCAAAGATCCCGTCAAAATTTGAAAAAAGGGGTGTTGACAAACCGATTGAAGATGCTATACTGAATACAGATTTCCCAGACAGGGATATAAAATGCCAAGAGGCGGCTGTAATAAAGCAGCCAGAAATGAAAACACGCAGATGAGAAGAGTAAAATGCGGAAGCATTCAGAGAGAGGGCGGTTGCTGAAAAGCCCTTATGCGGAAACATTTGAAAACTAACTCGGAGTGGCCCCAATCCGGTCCGGCAGGCACCGTTATCGCCAAACGAGAGGTCTTGTACAAAAAGAGGATTTCAGCGGAATATGATATCCGCTGCGTCGTCGTACAGACAAGCAGGGTGGAACCGCGAGTAATGAAATTATCGTCCCTGACAGCCGTTATCTGGCTGTCAGGGATTTTTTTCGCGAAAAACTGAGCCGTGCAAAATCGGAGCATAACAGACTGGGCGCTTGCGCACAGGTCTGGAATGCAACGATTTTATAGGGCGAAGCCCGCGACCGAGCAGGAGCGAAGCGGATGCGAGGTTGGAGCACGGCGAAGTGAAAACATGGTTGAAGCACGGCGCAGCCAAGCAAGTCACCGGAAACAAAATGAAAGGAGCGATTTTATGAAAAACAAACTAAAAGAATTTTTCCTGTCCGACTGGACATTGACGGAGAAGTGTCTTCTTCTGGCAGACGTTCTGCTCGCAGGCGTTCTGGTCGGATGGCTGACGACGCCTCTGCGGCGCGGAGGCGGATTTTTCAGCAATAATACAATTGAAGTAACACCGGATTATGAAGAAGAGGAGATGGAGTAAGATGATCGTTACATTAAAAGATGGCTCTAAAAAAGAATATGCACAGCCGATGTCCGCATATGAGATCGCGGCAGACATCAGCGAGGGACTGGCAAGAATGGCAACGGCGGCAGAGGTGAATGGAGAGGTCGTTGACCTGCGCACAGTGGTAGATGCAGACTGTGAGCTGAATATTCTGACGCCGTCATCACCGGAAGGACTGGCCGCGCTTCGTCATACAGCTTCTCACGTATTGGCAGAGGCAGTCAAGAGACTGTATCCGCAGGCAAAGCTTGCAATCGGACCGTCGATCGATACGGGATTTTACTATGACTTTGACCATGAGCCGTTTTCACGCGAGGACTTGGATAATATCGAAAAAGAGATGAAGAAGATCATCAAGGAAGGCGCAAAGCTTGAGAAGTTTACACTTCCGAGAGAAGAAGCGATCAGATTTATGGAAGAGAAAGATGAGCCGTACAAGGTAGAGCTGATCCGCGATCTGCCGGAGGATGCAGAGATCTCTTTCTACCGTCAGGGAGAGTTCGTCGATCTGTGCGCAGGACCGCATATGATGAGCACAAAGAATATCAAAGCATTCAAGCTGATCTCATCATCAGGCGCTTACTGGAGAGGAAACGAGAAAAACAAGATGCTTGCCCGTATCTACGGAACGGCTTATTCAAAGAAAGAAGAGCTTGCGGCGCATCTGGAGCAGCTGGAAGAGGCGAAGAAGCGCGATCACAATAAGCTCGGACGCGAGATGGGACTGTTCACAACGGTTGACGTGATCGGTCAGGGACTTCCGCTGTTGATGCCGAAGGGTGTAATTATCGTAAAAGAGCTGCAGCGCTGGATCGAGGATCTGGAGGATAATGAGTGGGGCTATGTACGTACAAAGACTCCGCTGATGGCAAAGAATGACCTGTACAAGATCTCCGGTCACTGGGATCACTATAAAGAAGGTATGTTCGTGCTCGGTGATGAGGAGAAGGACAAAGAGGTGTTTGCGCTTCGTCCGATGACCTGCCCGTTCCAGTATTACGTGTACAAGGCAGAGCAGCATTCCTACCGTGATCTGCCGCTTCGCTACGGTGAGACATCGACGCTTTTCAGAAACGAGGATTCCGGTGAGATGCATGGACTGACAAGAGTACGTCAGTTTACGATCTCCGAGGGACATCTGATCGTAAGACCGGATCAGATGGTCGAGGAATTCAAGGGCTGTCTGGCGCTTGCAAAATACTGTCTGGAGACGCTTGGCGTAGAGGAGGATGTTACGTATCATCTTTCCAAGTGGGATCCGGACAACAAGGAAAAATACATCGGAGATCCGGAGGTATGGAACGAGACAGAGGAGCATATCAGACGCGTGCTGACAGAGCTTGGCATTAAATTTACAGAGGATGTCGGAGAGGCTGCTTTCTACGGACCGAAGGTCGATATCAACGCAAAGAACGTATACGGCAAGGAAGATACCATGATCACGATCCAGTGGGATGCGCTTCTTGCAGAGCAGTTCGATATGTACTATATTGATGAAAATGGCGAAAAGGTACGTCCGTGCATCATCCACAGAACTTCGATCGGCTGCTATGAGAGAACGCTGGCATGGCTGATCGAGAAGTATGCCGGACTGTTCCCGACATGGCTGTGTCCGGAGCAGGTACGCGTACTGCCGATCTCTGAGAAATACAAAGATTACGCAGAGCAGGTCAATGCAGAGCTTAAGAAGAACGGCATCCGCTCAAGCGTGGACAATCGTTCCGAGAAGATCGGCTACAAGATCCGCGAGACTCGTCTGGCAAAAGTTCCGTATATGCTCGTGGTAGGCGCAAAGGAAGCAGAAGAAGGCGTCGTATCCGTAAGAAGCCGTTACCTTGGCGACGAGGGTGCAAAGAATCTCGATGATTTCATTGCAGCAATTACAAAGGAGATCCGCACGAAAGAGATCCGTAAGATCGAGGTGCAGGAGGAGAAGAAATAAGGCGGCTTCTGTACTTGCAAAACTGAAAAATAAAGCAAAGGCTTCCGGCATCAGTTATCAGTGGTGCGGGAAGCTTTTTTGAGAATTGTAAAAGAGAAAATTACAGACAAATTAAGTTTTAGGCTGCATGTTGATAATCAATCACAGCAATCTCCTGCATCAGTTTCTTGGCTAAGTTCACAATCATTTCTAATTTTTCAGCCACTTCATCAGTATAATATTTTTCACCGCACTGATCACATTCAAGACAAGGCACATTTTTAACTACGATGACACAATTTTTATAATTTACTACATGAGTGGTAGTGCTTTCTACAGTAGTAGTATTTTTACAGAACATACACATATTTATTTCATCCTTTCTTACTTTCTTTTTATCGGAATTCTTCAATATATTTTTTCAAAAGTTTCTCAAATGCCTTCCGGTTCTCGCCGTCTATCACGGCAGGTAGAAGAATTTTGGCTATAAGTTCTGTCATTTTAGCTTCGGTTATATGTTCTTTATGCTTCATCTTTCACAGTGAGTTTTACTCACTCTTCAGATTCCGAATATGCATATAAACGGTATTCTTAGATATACCAAGCCTCTCCGCCACCTTTACGACACTGTCTTTGAGGTTAAATATACCTCTTTTGTAAAGCGCCGTTACGATCTCCTTATTTTTATTGCTGGCGGCAATAGACGTATCGTTTAAGATCATGTCTTTGACATCTGCAAGCGCCGTTTCGATCAGCTCGTCCACATCCTCTGTAAATGTCTCTGTCTTGTGTGAGAATTCTCCAAGCGCTGCGGCGTTTTCGGGGATAAGGGACGAAATGACCGCAGACAGAGGCGTATTCGTATAAAAGTTGATACAGATCAGGCCGATGATCCTGCCGTTTTCGCCGGGGATCGGGATCGTCGTCGATTTCAGAATGACGCCGTCCTGACGGCGGTTGAAGTAGGAAATGGCAGAGTGGTCCTGAGAGTTTTCGATCTGTGTAAGCATTCCCAGCGCAAAGTCCGTGATCGGGGAGCCGACCTTTCTGCCGGAGTGGTAACCGTTTACGATCTGCATGACGGAATGTTCCAGAGATTCCAGATTGTGGAGAATGATCTCATATCCTTCTCCGAGGTAATGTCCAAGTCCTTCTATGACCGGTATATAAGACTGAAGGATCATACGTTCGTTTGGTGTCAAAATTATATATTGTTTATCCATAAATCCCTCTCTTTTTTGTAGCCTTTTGCTTAATTATAATACTGCTTCGTGCAATATGCAACAAAAACTGAAATAAAATTCAGTAATAATGACACTGAAAAAGAAACTGTAATTCATTGACTAAAAAATAATTCAGTGCTATTATCAATTTAACCGAAAAAAAGAGATAAGGAGGGAAAAAGATGTTAAAAGTAGTGAACACTCCGGACGCACCGGCAGCTATCGGACCGTACTCGCAGGGAATTATACTGAACAATATTTTATTCAGTTCCGGACAGATTCCGGCAAGCCCGCAGACAGGAGAGATCGTTGGTTCTGACATCACAGCTCAGGCAGAGCAGGTGATGAAGAATGTGAAAGCGATTCTGGATGAAGCGGGAACATGCTTTGAGAACGTGGTAAAGACAACGTGCTTTTTAAGCGACATGGCAGATTTCGCAGAGTTTAACAAGGTATACGAAAAATACTTTGTATCAAAGCCTGCAAGATCCTGCGTTGCAGTAAAGACGCTGCCGAAAAATGTTCTTTGTGAAGTAGAAGTACTTGCAGCAATTCAGTAGATCTGAAAAAGCTCCGGAGTAATTGTTTCGTGCGAAGTGGGCAGCATAGGATAAGACGGTAAGGGAAATCTGCGGAACAATTCACATAGTGGAGAGAATTTGTAGGAGGAAAACTCATGAGTGGGAAAGAGAAAAAAGTAAGAGAGAAAAAAGAAACGACGCTGTTTCTGGCAGTAGTTCCGATTCTGGCAATGATCGTTCTTCTTGGCGTCGGATACGCAGTGATGGGATTAAGCCCTGAGGTACTGATGCTTGTATCCGCAGCGATCGCAGGCCTGATCGCCCTTTATCTTGGCTATAGCTGGGATGATATTATGGATTCTATCGTTGGTAAGCTCAGCAAAACGATGCCGGCTATCTTTATCCTGATCATCGTTGGATTCATGATCGGTTCATGGATGATCGGCGGTACGATCCCGATGATGGTATACTACGGTCTGAAGCTGATCAGCCCGAAATACCTTGTTGTTACATCATTCTTAGTTACTGCATTCGTTTCTGTATGTACAGGTACATCATGGGGTTCTGCCGGTACGATCGGTGTGGCTCTGATGGGTGTTGCCGCAGGTATGGGCGCTCCGCTTCCGATCGTAGCAGGTGCTATCGTATCCGGTGCGTACTTCGGAGATAAGATGTCTCCGCTTTCTGATACGACAAACCTTGCACCGATCGCAGCAGGCGGAAAGCTGTACGACCATATCCAGCATATGTTCTGGACAACAGGTCCTGGATTTATCATCTGTTGTATCGTATATACGATCGTAGGATTTACATTTGGCGGCGATCTTGCAGCAGCAGGAACACCGGAGAAGGTTACGATCATTTTTGAGACACTTGAGCAGATCTTCAAATTCAATCCGCTCATTATCCTTCCGCCGATCATCGTTCTGTACGGATCGATCACAAAGAAGCCGACGATTCCGGTTATGCTGCTCTCCAGTGCAGTAGCAATGTTCAACGCTGTTGTATTCCAGAACTTCAGCCTTCAGGATTGCTTCACATCTGCAATCAGCGGATTCAATCTTGACATGATCCACGTAGCAGGCTTTACGACAGAGGGACTGATCGAGGATATTCCGAGACTGCTTCAGCGCGGCGGTATGGTTTCCATGCTTAATACAGTGCTGATCGCATTCTGTGCATACGGATTTGCAGGTACACTTGCAGTTACAGGTTCTCTGAACATCGTACTGAACAAGCTTACGACGATCGTGAAGTCTACAGGCGGACTCATCGTTTCCACGATCGTTTCCTGTATCACAGCAGTATTTGTTACATCGAACGGACAGCTTTCTATCCTGCTTCCGGGTGAGATGTTCAAGGATACTTACCTGAAGAAAGGTCTGGAGCCGAGAAACCTTTCCAGAACACTGGAGGACTCTGCTACAGTCGTAGAGCCGATCACTCCGTGGACAGCAGCCGGAGTTTACATGGCTACAACGCTTGGTGTTTCTACACTTGAGTACCTGCCGTGGGCGATCATCTGTTATACAGGTGTCATCTTCGCCATTATCTGGGGCTTCACAGGCATCGGTATTAAGAAGATCACAAAAGACAGCGAATACTACGATGAGTACGTTGCTCTGAATAAGGCAGACGGAATCGACGTAGAGTAAGGGTGTTTATTATGAAGGTTAATTTTGACGAGTATAATGAGAGAAGAAACACAAACTGCGGAAAATGGGACACGATGGACAAAAAGTACCAGAAAGAAGGAATGCTCCATCTTGGCGTAGCAGATATGGATTTTCGTTCTCCGAAGCCGATCATTGACGCATTTGAGGAGATTCTGAACAAGGGTATTTTCGGATACACGGATCTGAGCGATAAGTTCTATGAGAACATTCAGGACTGGATGAAGAGAAAGCATCAGGCTGACGTCGCAAGAGAGGAGATCGTATTCTGCCCGCGCATCAATATTTCCTCCAGTATCTGTGTGGATACGTTCACGGAGGAAACAGACGAGGTGATTATCAATACTCCGGCTTACGGTCCGTTGTATCAGGCGATCGTAAAGAACCACCGCAAGGTAGTGGAGAGTCCGCTTATCCGTGAAAACGGTCAGTACAAAATCGATTTTGC
>CATZPU010000043.1 GCA_958422845.1 uncultured Lachnospiraceae bacterium
AAAAGGAAAAACAGTCATTCTCGGTGTGACGGGAAGCATTGCCGCGTACAAGGCGGCGAATCTGGCGAGCCTTCTGAAAAAGCAGCATGCGGACGTACATGTGATCATGACGGAAAATGCGAAGCAGTTCATTACTCCGGTGACGTTTGAATCACTGACCGGAAACAAATGCCTGACGGATACGTTTGACCGCAATTTTCAGTTTCAGGTAGAGCATGTGGAGCTTGCAAAGCGGGCGGACCTCGTGCTTGTCGCTCCGGCTACGGCGAATGTCATGGCGAAGCTGGCGCACGGTATCGCAGACGATATGCTGACAACGACAGTGCTTGCCTGTCAGTGCCCGAAGCTGATCGCTCCGGCAATGAACACACGCATGTACGAAAATCCTGTGACACAGGATAATCAGGAGATACTGAAAAAATACGGATGGCAGGTCATAGAGCCTGCAAGCGGCTACTTAGCATGCGGCGACACCGGAAAAGGAAAGTTTCCGCAGGAGGGGATTATAGTAGAGCACGTATTGAACGCGATCGCATGTCAGAAGGATATGAAGGGACTGCGCGTTCTCGTGACGGCAGGTCCGACGATGGAAGCGATCGATCCTGTCCGGTTTATCTCAAATCATTCAACAGGAAAGATGGGATATGCGATCGCGTCCGTGTGCGCAAGAAGAGGCGCAGATGTGACGCTTGTTTCAGGAAAAACGGCGCTTGCGGCTCCGGTCGGGACGAAGCGGATAGACGTAAAAAGTGCGCAGGAAATGTTTGACGCGGTGACGGAACATGCGGCGCAGCAGGACATCATCATCAAAGCGGCGGCTGTCGCAGATTATCGTCCGGCAGTAGTCTCTGACCAGAAGGTGAAGAAAAAGGATGGAGAGCTTTCCATTGCACTTGCGCGCACGCAGGATATACTTGCGTGGCTTGGAGAACACAGAACCGAAACGCAGGTACTATGCGGCTTTGCCATGGAGACAGAGCATATGGTGGAGCATGCAAGGGAGAAGCTCCTTAGAAAGAATGTGGATCTGATCGCTGCAAACAATGTAAAGGTAGCGGGAGCAGGATTTGGCACCGATACGAATGTGATCACGCTGATCGGTCGGGACGGCATACGCGAGCTTGAGCTGATGAGTAAAGAAGAGGCAGCCATGAAGCTTATAGACGAGCTTCTGCTGATCCGCAGCAAAAGATCGTAAGAGCGCAGGCGCAAAAGAGAACAGACGGTCAAACAACAAAAAAGAAAAGGAGCGCAGACGTCCATACATAAAAACGAGAGAAGAAAAGGGGACAGACGCGTAATATAAGGAAGAAAGAGGTATCATTATGGGAAAAAACAGAGCATCGGTAGAGGCGGTTTTAGACAAAGTAAGGGCGGCGTTTGCGGACGAGCCGCGTCTTGCGCAGATATTTGAAACGTGCTATACCAATACACTCGATACGACGGTGAAAAAGATGGAAGATGGGACGACGCATGTGATCACGGGCGATATTCCCGCGATGTGGCTGAGGGATTCTACGGCGCAGCTGCGTCCGTACCTGATTCCGGCGGCAGAAGATGAGGAGCTTGCAGAGCTGATCGCAGGACTTGTGCGCCGTCAGTTCAAATTTATCTGCATTGAGCCTTATGCGAATGCATTTAATGAGAAGCCGGACGGTTCCTGTTGGGAAAAGGATTTTCCGGATCAGGATCCGTGGGTATGGGAGCAGAAGTTTGAGATCGATTCTCTGTGCTATCCGCTTCAGCTTGCCTATCTTCTGTGGAAAAACACAGGCTGCACAAGCCAGTTTGATGAGAATTTCAAAAAAGGAGCGTACAGCATTCTGGAGGTATTCCATACAGAGCAGAATCATGAAGAACGCTCAGCGTACCGTTTTGAGCGCAGACATTCTTTCCATACAGATACGCTTTCCAGAGACGGCAAGGGAGCGCTTACGCGTCCTGAGACGGGACTGATCTGGTCCGGTTTTCGTCCAAGCGACGACTCTTGTGTTTACGGCTATCTGATCCCGTCAAATATGTTTGCATGGGTAGCGCTCGGTTATCTGTCAGAGATCGCGCGCGCGATCTATAAAGATGAGGAGCTTGCTGCAAAAGCAGAGGAAATGCGTGCGCAGGTACGGGACGGCATCGAAAAATACGCCGTGATAAAGACGGAGGAATTCGGGGATATTTACGCTTATGAGGTAGACGGATACGGACAGTGCAACCTGATGGACGACGCGAACGTGCCGAGCTTGCTTTCCATGAGCTATCTCGGATACGAGCCCGCCCGTCCGGAAGTTGCCGAAAACACGAGACGTTTTCTCTTAAGCGACGCCAATCCGTATTATTTCCACGGAAAAGCGGCATCAGGGATCGGCAGCCCGCATACGCCGTCCTCTTATATCTGGCACATTGCGATGGCGATGGAGGGGCTGACAGAATCCGATAAGGAGCGCAAGCTGGAGATCCTGCGCAGCCTTGCAGACTGTGACGGCGGTACGGGCATGATGCATGAAGGTTTCCACTGCGACGATCCGACGAAGTTTACGAGAGAATGGTTCTCGTGGGCAAATGCAATGTACGCAGAGCTTCTGCTTTCCTGTCTGGGCATCGAAGTCGCGCGCTGATCTTGGGCGGCAGGGATTTTGTGCATTACGCGAACGATTCTATCTGCCTTTGTTGTGGCAATACATAATTAGAACTAGCAAACATGGCTATCTTGTGTTATACTATAGACTGTCTAAGTACGAAATTGAGCGATTTGCCTGCGCTGCGATTTTTTTCTATAAAGTGCAGAGGGCGAAAATGTCGAAACAGACAGGCGAACCGCTTAAAAATTAAATCAATGAGGAAGGTGAGCAATTGGAAAACTATACTAAGTATAAGTTGAAAAGCAATGAAGAGCTGGCGGCTTTATTAGCCGACAAAGATAACCTGTTCATCGTTGCCTGTAACAAGTGCTTCAAGGAATTTGAGACCGTAGACGAACCGGACTGTGCCGAGTTCGAGAAGTTTGCCGCAGAGCTTGGCAAGACGGTCACAGGCAGCGTAAGAGCTGATTTCCTGTGCAATACGAACCATACAGGAAAAATACTGCCGGATATGATTCCGGAAGGCACAGAGAATGTTGTTGTGATCTCCTGCGGTCTGGGTGTTCAGACAGTAGCGGGGATGGCAGGAAAACCTGCATATGCAGCGGCTAATTCCCTGAATTATACGGGGCATCACGGTATGGCTCTGACGAAGAAGAGCTGTGATGCGTGTGCGCAGTGCTATCTGAATATCACGGGCGGCATCTGCCCGATCGTTGACTGCTCCAAGAGCCTTGTCAACGGACAGTGCGGCGGCGCAAAGAACGGCAAATGTGAGGTCGATCCGGACAAGGAGTGTGCATGGGCAAAGATCTATGACAGACTTGAGAAACAGGGACGTCTTCAGGAGTTTTTGAACCAGCCGATCCAGATTCGCGATTACTCGAAGGTGAACTTCAAAGTAATCAATGACTATGTAAAATCTATTCGCGACGAGCGCCTCGACGGCTACTATGGCGGCGTTCATCCATCTGAGCATAAGGAATTCAGCGAGCATATCGACCTCGTGAGATTTCCGGAACCGAAGACAGTAGTGATTCCGCTCTCCATGCATGCAGGCGCTCCGGCGAACCCGATCGTGGAAGTGGGCGAGGCTGTCTGCGTAGGACAGAAGATTGGTGAATCCGCAGGCTTTATCAGCAGCCCTGTCCACGCCAGTGTCAGCGGTAAAGTAGTTGCTATTGAGGATCGTCCTCATCCGACGAGAGGTATGTGTCCGTCTATAGTGATCGAATCCGATGGCAAAAATACTCTGCACGAATCTGTAAAACCGCACGGTGACCTTGACAGCCTGACACCGGACGAGATCGTTGAGATCGTTCGCGAGGCAGGTATCGTAGGTATGGGCGGCGCCGGTTTCCCGACATCTGTTAAGCTGAAACCGCCGAAGCCGATCGATACGATTTTGTTAAACGGCTGCGAGTGTGAGCCGTACCTGACGGCGGATCACAAGGTGCTTCTGGCATTTGCCGACGATATTATTTTTGGTCTCAAAGCTATGATCAAGACAGTAGGCGCCGAGAAGGGTATCATCGTTATCGAGGATAACAAGCCGGATGCAGTAGAACTGATGCAGGCGAAGGTAGCTGACATCGACAATATGGAAGTAGTCGTTGCCAGAACGAAATACCCGCAGGGCGCTGAGAAGATGCTGATCAAGCGCGTGATGCGCAGACAGGTTCCGAGCGGCGGACTTCCGGCAGATGTTGGCGTAGTAGTAGCCAATGTCAGTACGACGAAGGCGATCTCCGATGCGATCCAGAAGGGAATGCCGCTGATCGAGCGTGTGACGACAGTGACAGGCGAGCATATCAGAAAGCCGGGTAACTTTATTGTAAAGATCGGTACGAATGTAGAAGAGCTGATCGAGTACTGCGGCGGTATCGAGGGCGACGATGTAACAGTAAAGGCAGGCGGTCCGATGATGGGATTCGTTCTGAACACATTGAATGTGCCGATCATCAAAGGCTCTAACGGTATCATTGCCGTAGACACAGACCATACGACAGAGCAGCCGTGTATCAAGTGCGGACGCTGTGTAGATGTCTGTCCGATGGAGCTGACTCCGCTGTATTTCTCCAAATATGCGGATGAAGAGAACTGGCTGGCTATGAAAGACAGGAATGTCATGGACTGTGTAGAATGCCGTTCCTGCGAATACATCTGTTCTTCCAAGATTCCGTTGGTAGCGAAGATAAAAGCCGGAAAAAATGCGATAAGGGGGATGAAATAATATGTTAATTACCCAGTTGAAATCAAAAGAAGTTATCGCATCTTTGGTAGAGGGCAAGGTTTTTATCGTGAACTGCCAGGGATGTAAAGAAGTGCGTTTCCCGGAGAAAGAGGCGATCGAGCTTCAGAAGGAAATGATGGCCGAGGGAAAAGTAACCGGTATTATTACGACAGATTACATCTGTAATCCGGATAATATGAAGCTGCGTCTTGAAAAGCACGCAGACGCGATCGCAGCAGCAGATATGATCCTCGTGTTCTCCTGCGGTGTCGGCGTTCAGACGATCGCTGAGTACTTTGAGGATAAGAAAGTCTGCGCAGCATGTGATACATACCCGATGCCGGGATTTCAGGGCGTGACGCCGCTTGAGTACGACTGCGACCAGTGCGGCGAGTGCTACCTGAATATTACGGGAGGAATCTGCCCGATCACTGCATGTTCCAAGAGCCTTGTGAACGGACAGTGCGGCGGTTCCAAGAACGGCAAATGTGAAGTAGACAGCGAGATGGAGTGCGGCTGGGAGCGTATTTACAGACGTCTGGCTCAGCTTGGCCGTCTCGATGTGATGAAATGCCCGACACAGGTGCGCAATTTCGCAACAGATGAGGAAGTGTAGCAACCTGCAAAAATATTAAGAGTAGGAGTGAACATAGAATGAAGATTACAGAAGCATTTGAACGTGGCGAATTTGTCGTTACAGCGGAAGTAGGACCGCCAAAAGGATTTCATATTGAAGGTATGCTTGAGGAAGCAAAAGAGTATCTGAGCGACATCACAGCAGTGAACGTAACAGATAACCAGTCTTCCGTTATGCGCCTCGGCTCTCTGGCTACATGTAAAGCGCTCAAAGATGAGGGGCTTACACCGATCTTCCAGATGACATGCCGCGACAGAAACCGTATCGCTCTGGAGTCCGATCTTTTAAGCGCCGCTTATTTCGGAATTGAGAACCTGCTTTGCCTGACAGGCGACCATACAAAGCTCGGAGACCATCCGCAGGCAAAACCGGTATTCGATCTGGATTCCGTATCTCTGCTTCACTGCGTAAAGCAGCTTGAGTCAGGCTACGACCTTGGCGGAAACGAGCTCGTAGGCGAGCCGCCGAAATTCGCAAAGGGCGCAGTTGTATCACCGTGCAGCGACTCTGTTGACGCACAGCTTGCAAAGATGGAGCGCAAGGTAGCAGCAGGCGCTGAATACTTCCAGACGCAGGCAGTGTATGAGCCGGAGAAATTCATCGAATTCATGGAGAAAGCAAAACAGTTCGGCAAGCCGGTACAGCTTGGTATCGTTATCCCGAAATCCGTAGGTATGTGCAGATACATGAACGCAAACGTTGCAGGTATCCATATTCCGGAAGAGATGATCGAAGAGCTCAAGGCTGACAAAGAGAAGACAAAGGCAGGCATCACAGGCGTAGAGATCGCTGCCCGCATCATCAAAGAATGCAAGCCGTACTGTCAGGGCGTTCACATCATGGCAATGGGCTGGGAGTCCAAAGTACCGGGACTTCTTGCACAGGCAGGATTGTAATTCGGAGTGTTTTAGGTATCTGAAGCGAACAGCTTCAATAGTTCCGAAGTTTTTGCGCAGGCATAAGCGGAATACTTAAAAGCGAAAAAGTAAGAGATATGCGGTTGGAAGCCGGACGGCGGACAGCCGCATATTTTTGCGTTGAATGTTTTGGATCTGCCATATATAATTGAAAGGGCAGGAGGTCAGAGGAAAAGGATTCCTGTGACATCCAAATTACAGTAAGAAACAGATGGGAAACTGGAAGCAGAAACAAAAAGGTCGTCATTAAGTGAGAGAAAGAAGAGGAATGTGACTATGAAATGCTACGAAACAGTCTGGGAAATCTTTAATAAATGCGCGAACAATCAGATGCGGGACATTTTTATCGACGAGTTGGAGATCGAGGATATCGACGCATTTTTGCAGGAAAAGTTTAAAGGAAAAGAAGTGACGTTTGAGCGGACGGACATGCCGGACGGGACGATCGTGTATGATATTATCGCTTCGGGGATTAAGGAGCGGTATTCCTTTACGGAGATCTAAGGGGTTAGATGGAGTCGAACTTATTACGAAGTATGATTTGTATGAATGATTTGCGACAGCTAATCTTTGCTTTTTCATATTGGAATATGATATAATATTCTGTAACTGTTTAGTTTAAATAGTTACAGAATATTTTTTTGAATGAACATTCTTAATATAGAGTTTAATAGAACAATTGGAGGTAATTGTATGTCAAGTGCGGCGCAAAGAGCAGAATTACAATCACAGATATGGAAAATAGCGAATGAAGTCAGGGGCTCGGTAGACGGATGGGATTTTAAACAATATGTATTAGGAACTCTTTTTTATCGCTTTATTAGTGAGAATTTTGCTAACTATATGGAAGGCGGAGATGATAGCATAAATTATGCACAACTAGATGATACAATTATCACAAAAGAAATCAAAGATGATGCGGTTAAAACAAAAGGATATTTTATCTATCCAAGTCAGTTGTTTTGCAGAATTGCAGCAAATGCAAATATAAATGAAAACTTGAATACAGACTTGAAAGATATATTTGATTCGATTGAAAATTCTGCAAATGGCTATTCGTCTGAAAATGATATGAAAGGGTTGTTTGCTGATTTTGATACGACAAGCAATCGATTGGGAAATACAGTAAAAGACAAAAATGCACGTTTAGCGGCTGTAATCAAAGGCGTTGAAGGACTTGATTTTGGAAATTTTGAAGAGAATCAAATTGATTTGTTTGGAGATGCATATGAGTTTCTGATTTCTAATTATGCAGCAAATGCAGGAAAATCAGGAGGAGAATTTTTTACACCGCAATGTGTTTCGAAACTAATTGCAAAACTTGCAATGCATGGTCAGAATAGTATTAACAAAATTTATGATCCAGCGGCAGGTTCTGGTTCGTTGTTGTTGCAGGCAAAAAAGCAATTTGATGAACATTTGATTGAAGAAGGATTCTTTGGACAGGAAATCAATCATACAACATATAATCTTGCGCGTATGAATATGTTTTTGCACAATGTAAACTATGATAAGTTTCATATTGCATTAGGTAATACGTTGACAGAACCCCATTTTGGAAATGACAAGCCGTTTGATGCAATTGTG
>CATZPU010000044.1 GCA_958422845.1 uncultured Lachnospiraceae bacterium
TCATTCCTCCAAAGCCGTATTGATCCTGCGAAATCCACCGTTTTCTTGCTTCTCCATATCCTGCCAGATACGATCCGCCAGTTTTGCAAGAGCGCTGTCCTCAAAAGCAATGCTGCCCCCGTAAATGCTCATCCCCTCCGCAATTGCCTGCTGTGCCTCAAGATATTCGTCATAATGCTCATCGCCCTCATAAAAATCATGTTTCACATCAATACTGTAATTCTGCCTGAAATACTGTTCTAACTCCTGCTCTGTTTCCGCACGTTTTTCACCGAAAAATACCGGTCCGAGAATCTCATAGAGCAGCTCCATTTGCCTCTGCCTGTCTGAATCATATCCGGCAATCAGAAAACGACTCGACGGCTGGTACTCTAACATCTGCTCCTCTGATTGCTGATGCGCTAACGCCTGCTCCTCTAACTGCTGGTGTTCCAACTGCTGATACTCCAACTGCTGTGCGTCAGCTTCTTTTGTCTTTGTACAAACGGCATTGCTTTGACTTTCCGATTTTTGATTTTTCACTTTTTGATTTTCTTGTTTCTGACTTTCTTTTGTCCTTTCACTCATGATACGATTCTGCTCTCATCCCCGAATTTTTGCAGTGTTCTCTCACTTATATACTTTATTGTAACTTATTATATATGAATAGTCAATATTTATTTACAGAGCCGGATGCACATTATGAAGCGTTTTCCTGCCTCTTGTATCCGTGTGCATCCTGATTTTGTGTCACGGAAAGACTTTCGCGTGTCAGCGTGACAAGGTCTTTCCTATGACATAATAAAACATGCGCAGAACACTGTCCTCAAACAGCAGCCTGCGCATATTGTCTCTTTTGATTTTCTGTTCTGACTTTCTTCGTATTACTTTCCATCCTGAGGGCTTGGCAGTCTCCCAAACCGCACCTTGATATACTCCTTGATCGCCTCCATCGTCCCATCAAAGCCAAGGCGCTCACTGTTTAAGCACAGATCATAGTTTCTGGCGTCTGTCCATTCCTGACCTGTATAATACTTATAGAAGTCGCTGCGGTATTTATCTGTTTTTTCAATGAATTTCTCAGGATCGCCGATACATGCGTGTCTTGCCACCGCCTGTTCGATACAGTACGCCTTTGAAGCATGTACGAAAACGCTCACCCTGTTCGGATAATCTTTAAGGACGTAATCTGCCGCCCGTCCGATAATAATACACGACTCACGTTCCGCCAGATCACGGATGATCTTTGCCTGATAATTAAAAAGATTGTGGTCGCTTACGAACTGCTCGCTGTCAGGTGAGATCAGATTACCTTTATATTCCCCTTTCAGACGGTTTAAAAACATCGGCGTATGCTTCAGCCTTTCATCTGCCTGATTAAACAGCGTTTCATTGATACCGCTGTCCTCTGACGCCATCTTGATGATCTCATGCTCATAGCACTTGATGCCGAGATCGTCGCTGAGCATGTAACCGATCGTCTTACCGCCGCTTCCGAAATGCCGTGCGATCGTAATAACAATATTTTCCATATTGATCCCCCGTTTCCCTAAAAAATATATAACTGCCCTCTGAGCCGTGCTTTGTTCTCGGGAAGCTAACGCTTCCCTCGCACGCGGGCATTCGCCCTATAAAATCGTCGCCTCTCAGGCATGTCTGCAAGCAGCCTGCCTTCCATCTCCGATTTTGCACGGCTCATTACTTTCGCGATCATTCTCCGAGGTATGCCTTTTTGATGGAATCGTCGTTCATCAGCTCTTTTGCGTCTCCTGCCGTGACGATTTTTCCTGTCTCAAGCACGTATGCGCGGTCTGCGATCGAGAGCGCTTTTTTCGCATTCTGCTCGACGAGAAGTACGGTCGTTCCGCCTGCGCTGACGCTCTTTATGATCTCAAATATCTCATTTACAAGGATCGGAGACAGTCCCATAGACGGCTCGTCCATGAGGATGATGCGCGGGTGGGACATTAGAGCGCGTCCCATCGCAAGCATCTGCTGCTCGCCTCCGGAGAGCGTGCCTGCCATCTGGTTCTTTCGCTCTTCCAGACGCGGAAAACGTTTATAGACCTTTTCCAGCGTTTCTTCCATCTCATTCTTATCTGATCTCGTATATGCTCCCATCTTCAGGTTTTGATATACGGAGAGCTGCGCGAATACGCGGCGTCCCTCCGGCACATGCGCCATACCGAGGCTTACGATCTTGTGCGCCGGAACCTTCGTGATGTCTTTTCCTTCAAATATGACGCTTCCCTTTTTCGGGGAGAGAAGTCCGGAAACCGTGTGCAGGATCGTCGTCTTTCCTGCGCCGTTTGCTCCGATCAGGGAAACGACCTCACCTTCGTTTACCTCGAAGGAAACGCCTTTGATGGCCTGGATCATACCGTAATATACCTCCAGATCCTTTACTTCAAGCATTGCCATTTTTCATTTCCTCCTATTCTCCAAGGTACGCCCTGACTACCTGCGGATCTGAGAGCACATCGGAAGTTTTTCCCTGACTGAGCACCTCTCCGAAATTGAGCACCGTCAGCTCCTCGCAGATACCGGAGACAAGCTTCATATCATGCTCGATCAGCAGGATCGTCATATCAAAATTATCGCGGACAAAATGGATCGTCTCCATCAGCTCTTTCGTCTCATTCGGATTCATTCCGGCAGCCGGCTCATCAAGAAGCAGAAGCTTCGGTTCCGTAGCAAGCGCACGCGCGATCTCCAGCTTACGCTGTTTTCCGTAAGGAAGATTTGACGCCAGATGATCCGCCTCTTTGTCGAGGTCAAATACTTTTAAAAGCTCCATCGCACGCTCATCCATCTCTTTTTCTACCCTGCGAAAAGACGGTGTGCGGAAAATTCCTGCAATTGTCGAATATTTGTGGTGGTTGTGAAGTCCCGCCTTTACATTGTCCAGTACAGAAAGCTGCTTAAACAGGCGGATATTCTGAAATGTACGCGCCACGCCTGCCCTGTTGATCTCTATCGTAGACTTTCCGGTGATGTTCTTTCCATCGAGAAGTATCTGCCCCTGATCCGGTCTGTATACGCCTGTGAGCAGATTGAATACTGTTGTCTTTCCGGCGCCGTTCGGTCCGATCAGCCCGTACAGCTCACCCTTTTTTATCTTCAGATCACAACCGTTCACGGCACGCAGACCGCCGAACGAAATTCCGAGATTTGTCACATCAAGCATCATTTCCATCTTATTCGCCCTCCTTCACAGATTTTTTGAAGAAACGGCCAAGATAACGTTCCCGCCATGCAAGCGCTTTCGGCGCCCAGTTGAAAAGCATCATTACGATCAGTACGATCGCATAGATCAGCATACGGTAATCGGACAGAGAACGCAGCATCTCCGGCAGAGCCGTCAGAACGACAGCGGCGATCACAGAACCGCGGATATTGCCGATTCCTCCGAGCACGACGAATACAAGCGCAAGGATCGAAGTATTGAAATTGAATTTCGATGCCTGAAGCGTAGCCAGATTGTGCGAATAAAGCGCGCCTGCCATACCTGCTAAAGCCGCTGACACAGTAAACGCCATCAGCTTGTATTTTGTGATGTTAATACCGATCGACTCAGCCGCAATACGGTTGTCACGGATCGACTTTATCGCACGTCCGTCGCGGGAATCGATCAGATTCAGCACGATAAACAGTGTCACGAGCACGAGAATAATGCCGATAAAAAAGGTGGAATTCTTCGGAATACCCGTGATTCCCTGCGGGCCTGACAGGATCATCTTGCCTGTCGGCTCCATTCCCATCGAAAACTGATCCTTCATAGAAAAATGAAAGCCCTTGCTGTCTACGCCGACATAAAACACATTGATCACGTTTTTAATGATCTCTCCGAATGCAAGCGTTACGATCGCAAGATAATCTCCGCGCAGACGCAGTACCGGAATGCCGATCAGCACACCGAATACAGCCGCAAACAGCGCGCCGATCACGATCGCGATAAAAAACCGCAGCCCGTCATTTGCAATAGAAGTCGCTGCAGCCTTGGAAAAGAATGCGCTTGCAAAAGCTCCCACGCACATAAAGCCTGCATGACCAAGGCTTAACTCTCCCGAAATACCTACGACAAGATTTAAGGAGACTGCAAGGATCACATACACGCATAACGGCACGAGCAGTCCTTTCAGAAGGCTGGAGAGATTGCCTGTTTTATCTAATACGGTAACTGCAAGATAGGCAGCGATAACGATGCCGTACGTAATGCAGTTGCTTTTGAAATTTTTGTTCAATGATCTCATCCTCCCCACCTACACTTTCTCCTGTATCTTCTTGCCGAACAGACCGGTAGGCTTCACGAGAAGCACCACGATCAGCACAGCAAACACGATTGCATCGGCAAGCTGGGAAGATATGTACGCTTTGCTCAGAATCTCAATGATACCAAGCAGAATACCTCCGACCATCGCTCCCGGAATAGAACCGATACCGCCGAATACGGCTGCAACGAATGCTTTGATACCGGGCATAGAACCTGTATACGGGGAAAGCGACGGATACGCAGAGCACAGAAGCACGCCTGCGACAGCCGCCAGACCTGAACCGATCGCAAACGTCAAGGCGATCGTCCTGTCAACGTTGATTCCCATGAGGCGGGCAGCCCCTTTATCCTCCGATACGGCAAGCATCGCCTGCCCTGATTTTGTCTTATTGATAAATGAAGTCAGAGCGATCATAATGACAATACAGCTTACGATCGTTACGATCGTCTCTCCTGTAATAATCAGCGCGCCTCCGGCAAGCTTCAGATCCGGAAGCGGAACAACCGACTGAAAGCTCTTCGGATTTGAACCGAAAATGAGCAAAACGATATTCTGCAAAAAATAGCTGACACCGATCGCCGTGATCAAAACGGCAAGCGGTGACGATGCCTCACGCAGCGGACGGTACGCGATCCTCTCGATCACAACGCCGAGAACAGTACATACTGCGATCGCTGTGAGAACTGCAACAAACGGATTCGTCCCGACACTCAGCATCATGGTCAGTGCAGCGTATCCGCCTACCATGATGACATCGCCGTGGGCGAAATTCAGCATCTTGGCAATACCATACACCATCGTATATCCGAGCGCAATGATCGCATATACGCTGCCGAGACTGAGGCCATTGATTAAATACGATAAAAAACTCATAGAACACCTCTTAAACTCTAAATCGGGGCTGCCGCAAAACATACCGGAACTTTTCCGGATCACGCATTTTGCAACACCCCCGTCTAGTTATTTTAAATATGATGCAGGATATTTTAATCCATACCTACATATGCGCCATCCTGAATCACAACTGCCTTCGGCTCTTTGGACGGCTCTCTCGTCTCGTCCCATGTCATGCCTGCGCCTGTCAGACCGTCAACTGTGATCTCTGTCATTGCGCCCTTGAGTGCGTCACACAGCGTACTTGCATCCATATCCGGTGTTGCGCCGGCTTTCTCAAGAGCTGCCTTGATAATATAAACTCCGTCATAAGCATCTGCTGCGAACTGGATCGGAACCTCACCGAATTTCTCCTGATAGGTTGCAACAAAGTTCTTTGTCAGCTCATCTTCCGCATCTGCCGAGAACGGTGTAAGGAGCATAAGTCCCTCTGCCAGTGATGTATCAAAGCCTTCTACTGTAAGGATTCCGTCCATACCGTCTACGCCGAACCACTTCGGAGCAAATCCCATTGCGTCAGCCTGTGTCAGGATCAGAGATGCCTCATTGTAATAGATCGGCATGTATACAAGATCAGCGCCGGAATCTTTTGCTTTCTGAAGCTGTACGGAGAAATCTGTCTTGCTGTCTGCTGTAAATGCTTCTGCGGCTACGATCTCAAACGGCTGATTTGCAGCCTCTGCCTGAAATGTCGCGTAAATACCTGCGGAATATACGTCTGAGCTGTCATAGATCACAGCAACCTTCTCAGCCAGACCATGCTCGCCGATATATTTTGCAGATGCGGCGCCCTGATCCGGATCGGAGAAGCATACGCGGAATGCGTTGTCTCCTGCTGCGATACAATCTACGGCAGAACCTGACGGAGTCAGCAGGAACAGATTGTCATTTGCTGCCTCTGCGCCGACTGCGATACACGGTGCGGAAGTAACTGTACCAAGCAGCATCTGCATGCCCCAGTCCTTCAGCGTATTGTACGCATTGACCGCTTTCTCTGCGTCATTCTCATCGTCCTGCGGATTGAACTCAAGCTGTGCTCCGTTTACTCCGCCTGCTGCATTTACCTCGTCGACTGCGATCTGGATCGCATTCATAACGGCGTTTCCGTATGTAGCGGCAGCGCCTGTCATCGGGCCGATGCTTCCGATCTTGAATGTTTCACCCTCTGCAAATGCAGTTGCGGAAAGCATCATTGCTGATGCGCATACGATACTTGCAAACTGAACAAATTTTTTCATAACATTTCCTCCTTTTTCTTCCTCCTGATTCTATGTATCAGTATTTATTAAAAGAAATCATACTCACTTCAATCCGATTTGTCAAGACATTTTGCATTTTTTCTGAGTACATTTGTCCGCGCAGCGCGGATTTAACTGTGACTGCGCTTCTTACGCCGTTTGAACGCTTTACTGTACCGGAAGCGTCTTTCTGAGGCGTTTTCCGATCGCCTCTCCCCATATCTTATAGCCCTTTTTATTCAGATGGAGGCGGTCTTTGCAGTAGAGACTGCCCTGCAGCTTCCCTTTTTTCAGCAGGTGAGGAGCCATGTCAATAAAATGAAGCTTTTTCTTCGTTTTGCAGTAGTTTTCCACACGACGGTTGCAGATCTGCATCTCTTTCCACACTTTCCACCTATGCGGATTGGGCGCTACCGACACATAATAGATCTCCGTATCGGGAAGCTCCTTCTGAAGCAGACCGAGCAGGCGCATGACCTTTCCTGCCGTTCCATTGCCGGACTCGCTGCCTGTACTTCCGTGCATATTGTTGTCTCCGCTGCAAAGCACGATCGCTTTCGGCTTATACGGAACGATCAGCTTCTTATACAGTCTGAGCCAGTCGTCGACCTTGGAACCGGAGATCCCCATATTCAGGATCTCATACGGTTCAAGCGCGTCTCCGGCATCTTCCCAGCGCTCCATATACGAGCTGCCTGCAAGGATCACCTTGCCCTTATCCTTACGCGGCTTATACGTATCCAGAATCGCCTGCGGCCGCCAGTCCTTTGAATACTGATAAACGCGCACCCTGCACCGATAGCTCCTGCCTTCGTACTTCGCCGTGATCACGCAGCTTCCCGCCTTTTTTGCTTTTACGCGTCCCTTTTTTCCGACCGACGCCACAGACGGATCAGAAGATCTCCACCGTACCGTTCCCTCTGCGCCCTCAAGCGTAAGATGAAAAGTTCTGTTTCTCGTTATCTTTACAGAAGTCTCATTCAATTTCGGAACAGCGCTTTGTCCCCATGCAGGCACCTTTCCTGTTTCCGGTTCTTCCGACGCCCCCGCGCAAAGTGCGAAAGCGCACAGCATCACCGACAAAAGCAGCACAGATACGACACACCTGCACACTGTCTCTTTGTGTCTTATTAACGCCTTCCTGATTATTCCCTTAATAAGATTTCCTCCTTTTAAGCGGCTGTTATCTGCTTTAATAAGCCTTGCCCCAGTAAACCATCTTCTTCGCAGGTCTGCCGCAGCATACGCAGGTACCGGAAAGCTCTTCCTGTTCAAACGGAATACATCTTGACGTCACGGACAGTTCTTCCTTGATCGCATCTTCGCACGCCTGATCGCCGCACCACATAGCCTTAATGAATCCCGGCTTGTTGTTTGCAATATCGGCAAACTCTTCCTTCGTCAGAGCCGTGTATGTGTGCGCC
>CATZPU010000045.1 GCA_958422845.1 uncultured Lachnospiraceae bacterium
CCTGATTGATCACATCACTGTGAATCCCCGCCTGCTCCTTGAGCTTGGAGATCGTCGCCAGATTGATCTCCTCCATCGTCAGTCCGTTAAGCGCTGTATTCAGTAAAATATTCATCTCAAGAACCGTCTGCGGATCAAGTCCGTGTTCGATCTGAATCATCTTGTTCTTCACCACATTGCCCTGTGTCACAATGACTGCAAGAATCTGTGATTCATTTACGATAGAGAGCTGAATGAATTTGAGCTTCGTATGATGATACTGCGGCCCTGAGATCATTGCTGCGTAATTCGTATTCGCCGCAAGCACACGGGCAAGCTGCTTCAAAATAAGCTCCATCTTATCCTGTCTCTGGATCATCATCTCCTTCATCTCTGTGACTTCCCGATCCTTCTCCGCCATCATATGATCGACGTAGAGGCGGTAGCCCGCATCAGAAGGAATACGCCCTGCCGAGGTATGCGGCTGAAGGATCAGGCCCATCTCCTCAAGATCAGACATCTCATTTCGTATCGTAGCGGAACTGAGATTCAAGTCAGCGTACTTGGAAATCGTTCTCGAACCGACCGGTTCGCCTGTCTCCAGATATGTTTTAATGATAGCTTTTAGTATCGTCCATTTTCTATCATCAAGCTGCATCTGAATCCTCCTTTCTGCCGTCTTGTTAGCACTCTCTTGCTTTGAGTGCTAACACCTTACGTTGTTACTATAATACCCAGTTCTTTTTTTGTCAATACCATTTTTCATTTTTTCACATTTTTCACAGTATGTTCTTTTATAATACTTATCCGCAATTTTTTCACGCTGCTTACCAGAACTGCTGCAACACGATAATTTATAGAATCCCTCTGTCTTATGACTGTTTTTGATAAATGATTGAATAAATAAGATACTCTCTTTACAAGATTTACAGAGAGTGTGTCGCAAAATACTGATTCCGGTGGATTTTCGGTGTGTTTTCCGTAGAAAACATCTTAGTTTTCGGAGGAAAATCACCCGAAATGGTACCGTCGGACGTATTTTGCAACACCCTCAAGATATGTTAATTTTTAGTTCTCTGAAATAAAATACGGTTCTGCATCTTCCAGCTTCTCTATCCTATCGTGTAATTCTGCCGGAATATCACCTAATTCTCCTAAAAAATCAAGAAGTGTTTCCTGTCGGGCTTCAAGTCTTCCTTCCTGCTTTTCCTCTCTCAGCAATTCTTCAAAAATCATATAACGCTCTCCCATTTCCCGACTTTTCTTAATATTACGAATCGTATTCTGGAATCTGTTCACCAATTCATCTCCAAAATTCGCTCCGCTTTCTTCAAGATTTGCCGTCACAAACTTCAAAAATCTGACAAGTTCAGGCGGTACTGATGATTCATTTTTCCTCCACTTCTACAGAGGAATCCTATACAAAAATTATATCATGCTATTGTGATAAAAACTATTCATTTTTGCTCAAAATTTCAATTCATCACCTTAGTAACATCTCCTCAAGCTGTAATTTATTAAACTTCTCTTATTGGAAAATACAGATAACCCTTTCCTGTTGCCGAGTCGGTATAATCGTGAACTGCTCCGACCAGAGAAATACCCTCCTCTTTCATTTGTCCAATGGTTTCTTCAAACCCTCCCTTATGGTTTTCAACAACTATATACTCATAACTTGGTATTCTCCATTTTGTCCATCCATCAGGTGCTTCTGCATTATCAACACATTCCACTCCTGCCAGATACAGTCCTTTACTAAAGCCATCTTCCCACGGTTTAAATGAGTGAGAAATATCAGACATAGCACCCCATATTCCCACAATACCCCCGTTTGCATCTTTCTTTGCCAGATGTGCTACTTCACTAAAATGACCATTTGCATCATTCCACAATTTCTGAATAAATCCCTCGCCGTCTAATGTTGAGCCCTCTTTTCCAATGACAACAAATTCTTCCTTTATCACCTTAACCATTCTACATCTCCTCAAACAAGGATTGTTATTCCAATGTTTTTTTTAAGTCCAGAACAAATTGCTTTTGCTGCTTCTTCAAATAGGTTTTTACAAAAGGTTTCATAAACCACTTTTTAGGTGTCACATTTTCTGTAAAATCAATTTGTGTTTCATTGCCCTTAGCTGTAAAAATACCAATCCAATGCCCTTTCATATTGCTATTTTCCATATCAAATTCCCATCGTTTATATGGTAAAACATTAGTAGTAGAAAATGTAGTGGCGTATCCGTCTTTTGTGTACTCAATAAATTGCTTGTCATTTATGATTTCTGTTTTACTTAAATCGCTTCGCCATATGCTATATTTATCAACAGCAAGAACAATTTCCCAAACTTTATGAATATCATCTCTGATAATCGCATTTATATTTGAAATTGCCATTTTTTCTTCCCCATTCAACTTCCAGTTTGCCAGTCCTGTAATCTAAAAGTCAACTGCATCTGCCAAAAAAATAACCCTTGCAATTATAAATTATTCGTTTTCATAATCAATTACAATCTTTTTACAACGACTGCAATGACAAGCTGCGCAATGAGGGACAGATCCCCCTGAACCTTTGGTTAATTCTAAATCATTCCGTTTTTTGATCCGAAAAGTCCTGTTTGGATCATCATTGGAAAACGTTATATCTCTTGAACTTATCAAGAATCCATCTATCATTTCTTCACCACAGTACGGACATTTCATCGTATTCCCCCTCCTTTTCATCATACCTTTAGAATACCATATTATTATCCTCTTCGCTATTCTTTTCCTGCATATCCTGTCGAATCCTCCCGCCTGATTCAATTTGACTTTTCACTCAGTTGTGCTATAGTAGAAATCATCAAAACACTGCTATTTGATATTAGAAAGGTCATATTATATGAAGAAAGAAACTACAGCAGCGATAGCATTTGCCGTCGCAGGACTCGTTGTACTCGGAGCACTGACTGCCTACCTGACATGGGAACACAAAGCGGACGTATTTCCGTCCGGCGAAACGAAGGCGCAGCAGGAGGCGGACGCCGTCCTCACTACCCTGCACGAAGCGCAGCCAAAAGATGCAGCCGCGTCAGGCGACGTACAGGCTGCATCGGACGAGCTCTTTATCATCTGGGCAGGCGACTCCCGCACAGTCGGCATGTGTGATGCCGTGGACAACGACGATCTCTACATAGGCGCTGCCGGAGAGGGCTATGACTGGCTTACACAGACAGGGCTTCCACAGATAGAGGACGCGATCAAAAAACATCCGAGCGCTCCCGTTGTCTTTAACTTCGGCGTTAATGATTATGACAATATGGAGCGCTACATGGAGTTCTATACCTCGCTTGCAAAGGAGTACCCGAAGACGCATTTTTATTTTCTCTCTGTGAACCCGATCGATCCGGCCATATGCAAAAATATCACAAACGAAGAAATTGCGGACTTCAACAGCCGCTTGCAGCAGCTCTTTCCTGATACGTATATCGACAGCTTTACTTTCCTTATGATAAATGAAGCTGTAACGATCGACGGCATACACTATTCCGGCGACGATTACCGCCTGATCCATGAATTTGCATCAGAAAAGATCAAAGAAAGAGAACGTGATCTATAAAATCAAAGCAAAAATTCTGCCATCACCATATTGCTGACATCCATCCCGCGCGGCGTAAGGAATATCCTTTCGCCGCATTTTTTCAGCAGCCCAAGCTCCTGCTGACGTTTCAGCACCTTTCCATACACCGCATCGACAGACGTTCCAAACCGCCGCTCAAACTGTGACGCGCTGACGCCCTCTGTCAGCCGCAGTCCCAGAAACATAAACTCCTCCATCTCTTCTTCCTGCGTCAGAATCTGTCTGTCTTTCTGCGAAAAATCTCCTGACAGATACGCATCAAGACTGTCTGTCTTTTTATATCTTACTCTTTTTCCCAAAACGATGTCGTCCATAAGGGAAGCTGCGCCCAGACCAAATCCGATATACGGCACACCCTGCCAATAGCCTTTGTTGTGCCGGCATTCATATCCGTCCTTCGCGTAGTTCGATATTTCGTAGCGATGCATGCCTGCCTGCAAAAGGAGCTGCTTCGTCCGCTCATACATCCTGCGCTCTGCCTCCTCATTTGGAAGAAATTCCGGACATTCTCCGCTGCTTCGCCGTTCATCATCTGCGGCGTACTTCTCATAAAACGGTGTGCCCTCTTCTATAATAAGGCTGTATGCCGAGATATGCTCCGGCCGGTATGCAAGCACGCTGCGAAGCGTCCTCTCCCATGACTCTTCCGTCTGCATGGGAAGCGCCGACATCAGATCGACATTTATATTAGAAAAGCCTGCGCCCCGTGCAGCTTCGTAAGTCCGGCAAAAATCCTTCCATGTATGTATTCTGCCAAGCAGGGCAAGTTCCCTGTCATCCGCTGACTGCAGGCCGCTACTGAGTCTGTTGATCCCTGCCTGACGGTATGCGCAGAGTTTTTTTTCGTCTGCCGTCCCCGGATTGCACTCAATAGAAATCTCTGCGTCCGGCGCAAGAGAAAACTTATCACGAAGCGTCTCCATCAGCTCCCCGATCCACTCCTCCGGCAAAAGAGACGGAGTCCCGCCGCCAAAAAATACTGTCACGACACGGTACGCCTCCTCTGGCTCAAAACGGCGTATCTCTCGCTTCAGCGCTTCCTTATACGCTCTTTGTACCTCTCGTCCGGCAGGAGCCGACAAAAAATCGCAATATTCACATTTTCTTACACAAAACGGAATGTGCAGATACAATTCCACATCCTTCAACTGTTTTTCTCCTTCCCATTCCTATTTAAACTTTGCCGCGCCGAATGTATCCTGCGAAGAAAAAAACACTTTCTGCATTCGTGCGTATCATAAATGCGCCCCGCAAACGTTCGCAGGGCGCATTCCTTTTTTGCTATATTATGGTGTCCTTATTTATCATCGAGCTTCAGCACGCTCATAAATGCTTTCTGCGGAATCTCCACGTTTCCGATCTGGCGCATACGCTTCTTTCCTTCCTTCTGCTTCTCAAGCAGTTTCTTCTTACGGGAAATATCGCCGCCGTAGCACTTTGCCAGTACGTCCTTGCGCATCGCCTTGACCGTCTCTCTCGCAATAATCTTACTGCCGATCGCCGCCTGTATCGGAATCTCGAAAAGCTGACGCGGAATCTCCTCCTTGAGCTTTTCGCACATCCTTCTTCCGCGCTCGTACGCCGTCTCGCCGTGTACGATAAACGACAGCGCATCGACTTCCTCACGGTTTACGAGAATGTCAAGCTTTACAAGCTCGGAGCGCTGATAGCCCTTCATATCATAATCAAACGAAGCGTAACCGCGTGACCGCGATTTCAGCGCGTCAAAGAAATCGTAAATGATCTCATTGAGCGGAAGCGTGTATTTGAGCAGCGCTCTCGTCTCCTCGATATACTCCATACCGCCGTAGATGCCGCGCCTCTCCTGACACAGCTCCATGATCGAACCGATAAACTCTGTCGTCACCATGATCTCTGCGTCAACGACCGGCTCCTCCATGTATTCGATCTCTGACGGATCAGGCAGGTTGGACGGGTTCGTCAGCTCGATGATCTCACCGTTTGTCTTGTACACCTTGTAGATAACACTCGGCGCCGTCGTCACAAGATCGAGATTGTACTCTCTCTCCAGACGTTCCTGAATGATCTCCAGATGTAAAAGCCCCAGAAATCCGCATCGGAAACCGAAGCCGAGTGCGATAGACGTCTCCGGCTCAAACTGCAAAGACGCATCGTTTAACTGGAGCTTCTCAAGCGCATCTCTCAGATCGGGATATTTTGCACCATCCGCCGGATACATACCGCAGTAAACCATCGGATTTACTTTTTTGTAGCCCGGAAGCGGAGCCGCGCACGGATTCTGCACATTCGTCACCGTATCGCCGACGCGCGTATCCTTTACGTTCTTGAGACTCGCCGTCAGGTATCCTACCATACCTGCCGAAAGCTCGTCACACGGAATGAACTGCCCCGCTCCGAAATAACCTGCCTCTACGACGTCCGCCTGCGCGCCCGTCGCCATCATGCGGATCGGCGTGCCTTTTTTTACCGTTCCGTGCATCATACGCACGAAAATAATCACGCCCTTGTACGGATCGTAGATCGAATCAAAGATAAGCGCCTGCAAAGGAGCCTCCGGATCGCCCTGCGGAGCAGGTATCTTCTCTACGATGCTCTCAAGCACCTGCTCAACATTCTGTCCCGTCTTTGCAGAAATAAGCGGCGCGTCCTGCGCCTCGATCCCGATCACATCCTCAATTTCATTGATGACACGCTGCGGATCGGCGCTTGGAAGATCGATCTTATTGATCACCAGCATGACATCAAGGTCATGATCGAGCGCCAGATAAACATTCGCAAGCGTCTGCGCCTCGATTCCCTGCGCCGCATCTACGACCAGTATTGCTCCATCACACGCTGCAAGACTTCTCGACACCTCGTAGTTAAAATCCACATGCCCCGGCGTATCGATCAAGTTAAAAATGTACTCTTCTCCGTCCTGTGCCTTATAGACGGTACGCACAGCCTGAGACTTGATCGTGATCCCGCGCTCCCTCTCAAGATCCATGTTATCCAATATCTGATTCTGCATCTCACGGCTCGTCAAAAGTCCTGTTTTCTCGATAATACGGTCTGCAAGCGTCGATTTGCCGTGGTCGATATGCGCTATAATACAAAAATTTCTGATTTTACTCTGATCTATTGCCACCTGTGTTCCTCCTCGTCGGCGTCTGCGACGCCTTTATCCGCTACAGTTTATCACATCTTTTTGCGTTTTGTCCATAAAAATCCTGATTTCCTCTAATTCCTGTATAGACAGAAAAAAGGTCGGATTTCTCCGATCTTTTTTGACTTGTGCGAAGTGAATTACAGATTATACTCACGATATAACTTCTGCCTGTATACTTCGTCTTCGGTTACTTTTTCGGCATCGTCAAAACGTTTACTCTTTAAAAGTATATTTATCAGCTTACCAAGACGATTTTCACCTTCCGCACGACCTTCTGTACGAGTTTCCCGTTTTATAGCTTCTATCTCAGGAGCCATCAGTTCTTCCAATGCTTTACACATATCTGGTTCCTCCTTTGCTTTATTAAATAACTCAGGATTTGCACGCATGACAACCTCCAATACAGCGTCTGCGCACTCTTTTTCATGTTTCCCTTTCGTCCGCTGTATATCCGACACGAACGAATGCATCTCTGATCTTGTGAGCTGTTCTGTCAGGCGGCTTAACCACCGCGATTCTTCTCTGCTTACCTGCGATGTTACCACCATCTGAGTTGCGAAAAAGCCTTCCTTGCTGATGTAGTAAATGCCTTCATACGGTCGTTTCACAACATAGCCGTTATCAGCAAACCATGCAAGCAACTTTTCCGGCTTTCTGTCCCTCACGAGAGTGATCGTGATTTCTTCCGCAAGAATGGCATTATCTGATTCTCCGAATGATTTATACAGACAGGCGTATGCCAACGCCTTAAAGTAATCATCTACGCCCAGACCATCGCGTGGAGATTTGAACTCCATGATATTGTGGCTGTGGAATATCTTTCCGATAATACTCTTCAGGACAAGCCCTTTCTTTTTGTTTACTACAAGCAGGTCGATCTGCAATGGTTTCGAGCTCAGATTATACTCTCTTTGGAAAGACAGATTCTCTTGATCCGCTTGCAGTTCCAGCTCGACGGCACTGCAAAATGCAGGAT
>CATZPU010000046.1 GCA_958422845.1 uncultured Lachnospiraceae bacterium
GATCTGTGCCTTTTCGTACATGACAAGGCGGATCTCATCTCCCTTTTGGGTGAGCTCCGTAATATACGCATCATGCGCAAGCGCCCGCAGCCTTGCGATCATCAGCAGATTCTGCACGCTGCGCGGCAGCTCTCCGAAACGATCCATCAGCTCCTCCAGCATATCGTCATACTCTTCCTCATTCTGAATGGTCGCGATCCGCTTATACGTATCGAGCTTCTGGAATTCATTGCTGATATAACGATCCGGAATATGAGCGTCTACATCAAGGTCTATCACAGTCTCATAGCTTTCCTTCGGCTCGTTCTCGCCTTGCAGTTCCTTGACGGATTCATTTAAGAGCTTACAGTACAGGTCATAACCGACTGCCTCCATATGTCCGTGCTGTTCACTGCCGAGCAGATTTCCGGCGCCGCGCAGCTCAAGATCGCGCATCGCTATCTTGAAGCCGCTTCCAAGCTCCGTGAACTCGCGAATCGCAGACAGACGTTTTTCTGCGATCTCTTTAAGCATCTTGTTGCGTCTGTACATCAAGAATGCATACGCCGTCCTGTTCGACCGCCCGACGCGGCCGCGGAGCTGATAGAGCTGCGAAAGTCCCATATTATCCGCATCGTGTATGATCATCGTATTGACGTTGGAAATATCGAGTCCCGTCTCGATGATCGTCGTTGTCACAAGCACATCGAGATCGCCGTTGATGAAATCATACATCACTGCCTCAAGCTCCCGCTCTTTCATCTGCCCGTGCGCAAAGCCGACATGCGCCTGCGGTACGAGATTTGCGATCGTATTCGTCATCTCGACGATCGAATTCACACGGTTGTACACGTAATATACCTGACCGCCTCTCGAAAGCTCGCGGCAGATCGCTTCGCGCACCATTTCTTCATTATATTCCATCACGTACGTCTGGATCGGCACTCTCTCCTGCGGAGCTTCCTCCAGTACGCTCATATCACGGATACCGATCAGGCTCATATGGAGCGTACGCGGGATCGGCGTCGCAGTCAGCGTCAGCACATCAATATCCTTCTTTAGCTGCTTGATCTTCTCCTTATGCACCACTCCGAAGCGCTGCTCCTCGTCAATGATCAAAAGCCCGAGATCCTTATATTCTATATCCTTTGACAGCAGACGGTGCGTACCGACTACGATATCGACCATTCCTTTTTTCAGATCTGTGATCGTATGCTTCTGCTCCGCGGCAGACCGGAACCTGCACATCAGATCCACGCGCACCGGAAAATCCTTCATACGCTGCGCAAACGTATTGTAATGCTGCTGCGCAAGGATCGTCGTGGGCACAAGATACGCGACCTGCTTGCCGTCCTGCACCGCCTTGAACGCGGCGCGGATCGCGATCTCCGTCTTTCCGTAGCCGACGTCTCCGCAGACGAGGCGATCCATGATCTTACTGCTTTGCATATCGTGCTTGACCGCATCGATCGCCATAAGCTGATCCTCCGTCTCGTCATACGGAAACATCTCTTCGAATTCTTTCTGCCACACCGTATCCTCGCTGTAAACAAAGCCTTCCTTATTCTGACGCTCGGCATACAGCTTTACGAGATCCTGTGCGATCACGCGCACCGCGCCCCTGACGCGCGACTTCGTGCGGTTCCACTCCTGCGTGCCGAGCTTATTGAGCTTCGGAGGCTTCGCATCTGCGTCCGCATACTTCTGTATCACATCGAGCTGCGTTGCTGGCACATAAAGATTGCTGCCTCCCGCGTACTCGATTTTCATATAGTCCTTTGTGATACGGTCGACCTCGACCTTCTCGATACCTTTGTATACGCCGAGTCCGTGATTTTCATGTACCACAAAATCGCCGACCGAAAGCTCCGTAAAGCTGCTGATCCGCTTGCCTTCATATTTTCTGTGTTTCTTTTTCTTCTTTTTTAACTGCCCGAAAATATCGCTCTCCGAGATCACGACGAATTTGATCAGCGGGTACTCATAACCGCGCTGCGTATGTCCGTACGTAATAAGAATCTCTCCGGGCAGCACCTCACGCTGCGGATCTTCCGTATAATAGCTCGTAAGCCCTTCTGCAAGAAGATCGCCTGCGAGGCGGTTGCCCCTCGTGCGCGAAGCCGCCATTAAAATAACGCGGCAGCCCTCCTGCTTCCACCGTTTCAGATCCTTGACAAGAAGCTCGAAGCTGTTGTTATACGGATTGACCGCACGCACCGTCAGGCTGAACTTTCCCGATACATGATACGGCGCTCTCGCATTTTCCAGCGTACAAAGCCCAAGACTGTTTCTCGTACAGACAGCGGCTGCAAGCTCCTGATGCGAAAAGAGCAGCCCCGCCTGCCCCGGAAGGACGTAGCCCTTTTCAAGCCTGTGCTGCATGCTTTCCCGAAATTCTGTCTCCACCGCCTCTCCTGACTCCAGTATCCGGTTCGGCTCGTCGACAAAGAAAAGCGTGCTGTCTGTGTCAAAATAATCAAGAAACGAAGTCTTTTCTTTGAAAAAGTAATCAATAAAGCCCTCCATGGAGAGCGGTTCCAAAAGCTCCTCCACCTGATCGCGGCAGTCCTCAAATAAATGCCGGATACGGGCTGCCTCCTCCGTCTTTCCTTCTTTTTTGAAAATACTTTCTGCCTTGTCCGCCTCTTTCTTTATCCGCGCAAGCGCGCTTCGTCTTTGCTCCCCGTCCGGTGTCAGCTCTGCCGCCGGATAGATCTGCACGGACTCCAAATTTTCAATAGAACGCTGACTCTGCGCATCAAAACTTCGGATGGAATCCACTTCTTCGCCCCACAGCTCAATACGCACCGGATTTTCCTCCGTCAGCGGATATATGTCTATGATCCCGCCGCGCACCGCGAACTGCCCCGTTCCTTCCACCTGACCGGTCCGCTCGTAGCCAAGACGCACCAGTTCTTCTTTTAGCTGATCAATATCGATCTCGTCCCCTGCTTCGATCGTGCGGATCTGCTTTTTCCACTGCTCAAACGGAACGAGATGATTCATACACGCCGCTATCGTCGTCACGACAGTGACCTGACGCTTTTCATTCAGCGCCTTAAGCACCGCGATCCTCTGCTGTTCCAGAAGATTGCTGTGAATATCAGCCTGAAAAAAGATCAGATCCTTTGCCGGAAAATATAAAACGTCCCTGTCAAAAAAACGGTAATTTTCATATATCTCTTTCGCCCGCAGATCGTTATGCGCAATAATGACTGTCGCAAAATCTGCGTCCTTCGGCAGATACATCCGCTTATACTGTTCCCCCGCGCAATAGATAAAATGAGGTTTCTGAAAGTCAATGCAGCCGGTAATCTGGAGCATTCCACGATTACCGGCCATCTTTCTGCTTATCTCTTCAAATTCGCCCAATTGCTGCACGGGCGTCAAAAATGCTTCCATAGCGCTCCTTTCCTGCCTTGCTTATCCTGTTCGCTGCCGTGCCGGACTTCCTGATCTTTTCCATTCGCCGCCGTGCCGGATCTCATGCTCATTTCCGTCCGCCGCAGCGTCTTTCCTGACATCTTCCAGCCGCAGGATCACCGCACGGCTTTATTAAACTCATTCATCACGCTCTGCATATCCTCGCAGACGAGTTTTCCCGCCGCCTGCGCCGCCCGATCAAAGGCTTCTGCCATCTCTGCCTGCTCCTCTTTCGAGAAGTGACCGAGCACATAATCCGCAAGATCGTAGCCCTGCGGCTTTTCCCCGACTCCTATCTTCACACGCTTAAATACCTGCGTGCCAAGATGAGAAATAATACTTTTGATCCCGTTATGTCCTCCTGCACTTCCCTTTGCCCTGATGCGAAGCTGACCGGGCGCAAGACTGATGTCGTCGTAGAGTACGATAAGCTCCTCTTCCGGATCGATCTTATAGAAATCGCACGCCGCTCTCAGGCTCTCTCCGCTTAAGTTCATGTACGTCTGCGGCTTTAAGAGCAGTACCTTCTGTCCTTCGATCACTCCTGATCCGCACAGCGCCTGAAATTTCTTCGTACTAATATCGATCCTGTACCGATTCGCCAGACGGTCGATCGCCTCGAATCCGGCATTGTGCCGCGTATGCGCATATTTACTGCCGGGATTTCCCAGACCTGCTATTATATACATAATTTTCTCCTCTTCTGTTTTCCTGCCGGACGTTCTGCAAGACTGCTCTTTCGCGCAAAAGTGTCCTCTGCACACTGCTGCCGCTTCACAGATCTTCCGCAGCACGCCCTGCATCACAGGCATTTCAGCTTCTCCACTACCTTTTCAAAGTGCATAAAATGCGATGCCTTCACAAGAACCGTGTCGCCCTCCTGCACGAATTCCGGCAGTCTGCCAAGAAGCTGCTGCAGGTTATCAAGATGGATGACCTCCATCTTCTGATTTACGCTAAGCACGCCGTCTGCCAGTTCCCGACAAAGCGGTCCGACACAGATGCAGCAGTCGATATCAAGTCCTCCCGCGAACTCTCCGACGCCGCGATGCAGCTTCGCCTCATCCTCTCCAAGCTCTCCCATATCTCCAAGCATGGCGACCTTTCGTCCCAGACCGTCTTGGAGCACCTCAAGAGACGCCTTCATCGATACCGGATTTGCATTGTAGCAATCGTCAATGATCGTATATTTTTCTGTCTGAAGAATATTAAAACGGCCGCTGACCGGCTGAAGGCTCTCAATTCCGGCACGTATCTGTTCCGTCGTAAGCCCGTAATGCAGTCCGACTGCCGTACCGGCAAGCGCATTCATCACCATATGAATGCCCGGAATCGGAATCAGCGTCGTAAAGCTTCCCTGTTTTGTGTGGATTCGGCAGGAAATTCCTGCAAGCCCGCGCTTTTCGATGCGGTCGGCATACACATCATTATCATTTCCGATACCAAAGAAAACGGGACGTATCCCTTTCACTTCTTCGATCGTCGAAAGCTTATCGTCATCTCCGTTTAATATAATATGCCCGTCCCGACGCAGAAAATCAAAAATTTCTGTCTTTGCACGAAGGATTCCGTCGCGGTCTTGGAGAAATTCCAGATGACACTGTCCGATATTCGTGATCACGCACGTATCCGGCTTGGCGATCTTTGCCAGACGGTGCATCTCTCCGAAATCGCTTATCCCCATCTCAAGAACGGCGATCTCGTCCTCCTCACACAGTCTGAATACGGTAAGCGGAAGCCCCAGCTCATTATTAAAGTTCCCCGCCGTTTTCAGCACGCGGTATTTCTGCGCAAGCACAGCCGCGATCATCTCTTTCGTGCTTGTCTTTCCTACGCTTCCCGTGATGCCGACTACCGGAATCGCAAGCTGCTCCAGATACTCCTGCGCGATCGCCTTCAACGCATCAAGCGTAGACTCCACAAGAATATAATTTCCTGCCGGTTCAAAAAGCCTGCGCTCTGAAATTACACAAAGCGCGCCCTTTTCAAATACCTGAGGGATAAAATCATGTCCGTCCGCTCTCTCGCCTTTGATTGCCGCAAACAAAAAGCCTTTCTCTGCCTTCCGGCTGTCTGTTGTGATACCGGAAACCTCACGTCCGCCATCCTCTTCGCTGCCGATATATGTACCGCCGCAAACCTCTGCAATACGTCTTAAAGTCAGTCCTTTCATACTTTCCTCCCGCTTATCTGCTCATCTATGCAGACCGTCTTCACTAATTGCCCGTTCATGCAGACTGTCTTTGCTGTCTGCCTCTTTATACAGGCCTTCCCGCCTGTCTGCTTATCCATACAGACTGTCTCACCTGTCGGTGTTCCTTACGCTTCCTAGCGTGCCGATACCTCGATCAGATGCTCGCAAAGCTGTGCAAAATCCATTCCAATAGCCGCTGCCTCCTGAGGCAGAAGACTCGTCGGAGTCATGCCCGGAAGTGTATTTGCCTCAAGGCAGTACAGACTTCCGTCCTTTCCCATCATAAAATCCACACGCGCATAACATTCCAGCTTCAGCGCCGCAAATGCCAGCTCCGCATAATGCTGCATTTCCTTCGTCTTATCCTCATCAAGCTCGGCAGGACAAGTCTCTATCGTCGAACCTGCCTTATACTTGTTCGTATAATCATAAAATCCTTCCAGAGGCGCGATCTCAATGACCGGATAAGCCTTTCCGTCCACAACGCCGACCGAAAACTCCCGTCCCTCGATATACTGCTCTACAACTACCTCTTCTTCATAGCTAAACGCCACTTCAAGCGCATGCGCATACTCCTCCTGTGTGCGCGCGATCTCCACACCGACGCTTGAGCCGCCGCAGCACGGCTTCACTACGCACGGAAGTCCGATCCCATTGCGATCTGCGCCAAGACGCTCGTCACTGCGCTTCACCGTCATTCCCTTCGCAGTCGGCACACCCTCTGCCTCAAAGAGCTTGCGGGACATACCCTTATCCATCGCTACCGCGCTTCCGAGAGCTCCCGAACCCGTATAACGGATTCCCATCAGGTCAAAAGCTGCCTGCACCTTTCCGCCTTCGCCGTCCTCGCCGTGAAGTCCCATAAATACGACGTCCGCAGCCTCGCACAGCGCAAGCACATTTGCCCCGAAAAATTTCTTCCGCGTCTTTTTCATCTGCGCGATCTGATTGTTGAAAGACCGCATATATGCTGCGGCCGCATCTACATCATATTCCTCCGGAAACAGCCGGTCCTCCTGTGTAAGATCCGCCTCTGATATCCGCTCATCTCCGCAGTAAACATCGATAAGCACAGCCCTGTGTCCCTTTTCGCGCAGTCCTTTACAGATCATCGTACCGGACACGATGGACACGTCGCGCTCTGTACTGATACCGCCTGCCAAGACAACTATTTTCATAATCTGTTCCTCCTCGTCAAAACAGTCATAACTATCCATTCCCCTCACGGTTATAGTTACAAACAGTTCTTTCTATTATATTAACGTTGTGATCTGATTTTTACATGCTATACCAGTTTAAGATACTTTTTCGGCAAACGCAAGACCTGATGCAAAGATTCTTAAAGAAAACGCCGTCCATTTGAAAAGAACAACCGAAAAACAGTGACAGCCTGCAAAGACCTGCCATCTCTACAAACTGTCACTGCTTTAGAAATATACTGACTGAAACTGCTTATCTGCCCAGAAGTACAGCTAACGCTTTTTTGTTTTCTCGCGGACTATAATACAATATTCCTTCTTCTATGCGCACCTGTTCCTCCGTATCCGAATATATCTCTACGACGTGCTGTGGAGTTCCTTCCGGTAATGTAACTGCAATTTCTGAAGGTCATTCTCCGTCAAAAATATGCAGCGTCAAGTACGCTTCTCCTTCTGCTGCTCCTTCGCCTACGCGTAATAGCCCCTGCCAGCCTTCTGGGTGATGCATACTTTTTACCGGAGTTCCGAAACGATACGACTGACCATCCGCAATCACCGGTGCTATTTTACGGTAAAATGCCATTCCCTCTTCTAGTATTCCCCACTGCTCCTTAGTCAAATGCAGCACATCTCCCGAAATACACATCCTCCCCAGAAACGTATTGATCACAGAATAAGCAATTCTTTTCAAAGAATCTGTCTCACGAATGACCGCCCATATCTGGCTTTGCTGAGGTAAAATCAGACGGTGTAAATTCGCCGCGATAATAGGTATCTCCTCACATTCATGCGCATCAGAAAAGGAAGCCATACTACAGCGTTTCATATATCCC
>CATZPU010000047.1 GCA_958422845.1 uncultured Lachnospiraceae bacterium
AGATGTTATATCTTTTCTATCTACTGCATCTCCCTCTGCAAGGATCGACATTCTCGGAGCGCGTCCGAGCGGGCCACCTTCTTTCTTTACGCCTGCAAAGAGATGTACTTCGCTTTCTTTTGCAAGCCATGATTCACGGTTGCCGCTGACACCGATGATCTTACAGCCGTTGTTCTTTACGGCAAGGACGGTGGAGCGCATCTCGGCAGTCTCGCCGCTGTTTGAGATAAAGATCACGACGTCGCCCGGCACAAGCTGTCCGCAGGAGCCGTGAACGGCTTCCGTACCGTGCAGGAAATACGTCGGATTTCCTGTCGAGGACATAACGGAAGCGATATAGCCGGAAATATGTCCCGGCTTGCCGATGCCTGATACGTGAACGCGTCCGCCGTTTTTCTGCGCGTCTTTGATCAGGTCAGCCGCTGCCTCTACCTCGCTGTAGTCCATATTGTCGATAAATTCGCTCAGATCATTTTTTACTGTATCAAGGAAAAATGAGTAAGCCTCTTTACATTTTGCATCCATGTGAAAACCCTCCAGATCAAGATTTAAGTGCGGAAGTATCCGGTACGCAGCCGGTTCTTTCCTTAAGGAAGGCTTCTACCTTCTCAAGTGTCGGCAGAGACGGCATCGCACCCATCGCGGATACGGTAAGCGCAGCCGTATGGTTTGCGAATTTCAGCGTCTCATCGTATCCCCATCCGCAGCTAAGTCCTACGGAGAGAGCGCCTACGAAAGAGTCTCCGGCAGCAGTCGGATCGACCGCCATGATATTCTCTGCACACGGGCTGTAGAAAACGCCGTCCTTTTCTGTATCAAGGATCGCGCCTGCCTCTCCGAGCGTGATCAGGACATTTTTTACGCCCTTTGCTTTAAGCGCTGCGGTAGCAACCTTTGCTTCGTCCATATTGACGCCCTTTCCCTCGTGGGAGATCTTTATGCCTACCATGTCGTAAGCTTCATGCTCATTCGGGGAGATGTACGTCAGGTGGGAGAGCAGCTCGTCAGAAAGCGGTGCGCTCGGAGCGGAATTGAGCATGACCGGAACGCCTTTTTCGTATGCGTATGCGGCTACAAGCTCATTGATCTCCATCGGGATCTCGAGCTGAAGGACAACGAGATCGTAATCTGCGATCTTCTCCTTGAGGAAAGCTACGTCCTCCGGTGTGATGCTCATATTGGAACCGGACAGTACGATGATACGGTTTACTGTCTGTTTGCCCGGAGCTTCCTCAAGAATGATAACGCTGCATCCTGACGGGAGCTTGTCATCATACAGGATGTATTCTGTATTGATGCCGGCTTCTTTGCAGGTCTTTACCATGTCTTCACCGTTGCTGTCATGACCGAGCTTGCCGACCATCGTGACGTCGGCGCCGAGGCGTGCCATCTGTACAGCCTGATTTGCTCCCTTTCCACCGGGAGCTTTTGAAAAGGTACCGCCGAGAACGGTCTGTCCTTCACGCGGAAATACTTCTGTAGTGGCAATCTGATCCATAACGAAACTGCCGACTACGAGAATCTTTGGTTTTGCCATTTTTATAACTCCTTTCTATTTATACTTGCATTGAATTTAGAATATCAAATAATATCAGAAAAAGCAACATTTGTGCAAAAGATTTTGCGAAGTACAGAAAATGAGACTATTGACTTTTGGACAGGATAGTAGTACAAAATAAGAAAAATGAAAGAAAAAGAGGGGCTGTATGACAAAAAATGAATTTCTTGATACGCTTGCACGTGTATTGAACAGAGAGCTTTCGGAATCAGAGGTGCGCAGCAATATCCGTTATTATGAGGATTATATCGGCCAACAGACGGCGGGGGGACGAAGCGAAGAGGAGGTGCTTCGTGAGCTTGGCGATCCGCGGCTGATCGCACGCACGATCCTGCAGGTGGATCAGCAGCGCGAGGAGGCGCAGGACGGATATACGTCAGACGCATACGACTCACAGACTGTCTATACGGAGAACGGGGACGGGACATACCATGAGTCGTATGAGCAGGAAGACGGAGGGCAGGCTCCGTTTGGCGGCAGGGTAAAGGTATACGGCTTTGGATGGAAGCAGTGGCTGATCGTGATCCTCGTTCTTCTGATGATATTTACGATCCTTGGAACGGTATTCGCCGTCGTGTGGAGGCTTTTTCCGTTTATACTTCTTGGCGCAGGTCTGTGGTGGCTTTATAAGAGATTTCTGTCGAGGTAACAGGGGGCTTTTGGCGGCGGTACAGCCGTATTTTGGCAGACAGGCGCGTCTGCGCGTGAGAGCCGTTTGACAGTTGCGAAAAATGGGGAAAAATGTTATACTGTCATTTGACGCATTTTATAATGAGGTTGTATAACCCAAAAAGGAGCGGGAAAAATGAAAAAGATAGAAGAGTATGTGAGAAGTATACCGGATTTTCCGGAGCCGGGAATCATTTTTCGGGATGTGACGAGTATTTTGCAGGATGCACAGGGACTCAGACTTGCGATCGACCTGATGCAGGAAAAGTTAAAAGACGTAGATTTTGACGTTGTGGCGGGAACGGAGTCACGCGGTTTCATTTTCGGAGTTCCTATTGCGTACAATATGGAGAAATCCTTTGTTCCGGTGAGAAAAAAGGGCAAGCTGCCATGCGAGACAGTCTCGATGGAGTATGATCTTGAGTACGGAACGGCTGAGATAGAGATACACAAGGATGCGATCCGACCGGGACAGAAGGTCGTAGTGATCGACGATCTGATCGCTACAGGCGGTACGGTCGAGGCGGCAGTCAAGCTGATCGAAAAGCTTGGCGGCGAGGTTGTAAAGATCGTTTTCCTGATGGAGCTTGCAGGTCTTGAGGGACGCAAAAAGCTTGAGGGATACGATGTGGAATCAGTGATTTGTTACGAGGGAAAATAAAACAGTCCGGACGGCCGGCAGCGTCTGTTCCGAACTGTGATCAAAGAAAATGGTGAGGTTATGGCGGCAGATACGAGAACAAAACAGCAAAGAGTCGATGAGATTAAAAAAGCAGATGCCAGTGTAAAGACGATGGAGGATTTCACGAGTCCTGACATTTTGTATCAGGAACTGATCGACAGTGTCAGAAAATACCATCCGTCTGATGATATTTCCATGATAGAGAAGGCTTACAAGATCGCGTATGATGCGCATAAAGATCAGCGCCGCAAATCGGGCGAGCCGTATATTATCCATCCGCTGTGCGTAGGCATCATTCTTGCAGATCTGGAGCTTGACAAGGAGACGATCGTTGCAGGGCTTCTGCATGATGTGGTTGAGGATACCGTCATGACGTCAGAGCAGCTAAAGGCAGAGTTCGGCGAGGAAGTCGAGCTTTTGGTGGACGGCGTCACGAAGTTGGGACAGCTCAATTATTCGGCGGATAAGGTCGAGGTACAGGCGGAGAATCTGCGCAAGATGTTTCTTGCGATGGCAAAGGATATCAGGGTGATCCTTATAAAGCTTGCAGACCGGCTGCACAATATGCGTACGCTGAAATACATGCGTCCGGAAAAGCAGCGCGAGAAAGCGCGGGAGACGATGGATATTTACGCGCCGATCGCACACAGGCTCGGTATCTCCAAGATCAAGGTGGAGCTCGACGACCTGTCGCTTAAGTATCTTGAGCCGGAAGTTTACTACGATCTGGTAGAAAAGATCGCGCTGAAAAAGGATGCCAGACAGGCGTTTGTCAACAGCATCGTAAAGGAAGTCAGCCAGCATATCGAGGCGGCGGGGATCAAAGCGCAGATAGACGGGCGTATCAAGCACTTTTTCAGTATATACAAGAAAATGGTAAATCAGCAGAAAACGCTGGATCAGATATATGACCTTTTTGCAGTGCGCATCATTGTCGATACGGTGAAGGACTGCTACGCGGCGCTCGGCGTGATCCACGAGATGTATAAGCCGATACCGGGGCGGTTCAAGGATTATATCGCGATGCCGAAACAGAATATGTACCAGTCTCTGCATACGACGCTGATCGGGCCGAACGGTACGCCGTTCGAGATACAGATACGTACGTTTGAGATGCACCGGACGGCTGAGTACGGTATCGCAGCTCACTGGAAATACAAGGAAGCCGCAGGCGGCAAGAGCGTCGATACGAAGAGCGAGGAGGAGAAGCTTTCCTGGCTGCGTCAGGTACTTGACTGGCAGATGTCGGACAACAGGGAGTTTATGAGCCTTCTAAAGAGCGATTTTGACCTGTTTTCCGAGAGCGTATACTGCTTTACTCCGTCAGGAGACGTAAAGAACCTGCCGAACGGCTCGACTCCGATCGATTTTGCATACAGCATCCACAGCGCGGTCGGCAACCGTATGATCGGCGCCCGCGTCAACGGAAAGCTCGTGACGATCGATTATGTGATACAGAACGGCGACCGCATCGAGATCATTACATCACAGAATTCGCGCGGACCAAGTCGGGACTGGCTCAAGATCGTCAAGAGTTCGCAGGCAAAGAATAAGATCAACCAGTGGTTTAAGCAGGAATTAAAAGAAGATAACATTATAAAGGGCAAGGAGATGCTCGCTTCGTACTGTAAGTCGAAGGCGATCGTGCAGTCGGACATCATGAAGCCGGAATACGTCGAGCGCGTACTGTCAAAGTACGGCTTCCGTGACTGGGATTCTGTGCTTGCTGCGCTTGGACATGGCGGACTGAAGGAAGGTCAGGTCGTGAATAAGCTCATGGAAGGCTACGAGCAGGATCATAAGAAAACGGTGACAGACGAGCAGATCATCGAGGTGGTACAAAATGCAAAGGAAGCCGCTCCGGTGCGCGTTCAGAAGTCAAAGGGCGGCATTACGGTACAGGGAATAGACGATATCAGCGTTCGTTTTGCGAAGTGCTGCAGTCCTGTTCCGGGCGATGAGATCATCGGATTTGTGACGCGCGGACGCGGCGTGACGATCCACCGCACAGACTGTATCAATGTGATCAATCTTCCGGAGGAGGAGAGAGCGCGGATCATCGACGCAGAGTGGCAGAAGGCAGCCGTGGTAGGTGACAAAGGCATGTATGTAGCGGAGATCATGATCTACAGCACAGACCGTACAGGCCTTCTTGTCGATATTATGAAGCTGTTTACGGAGCGTAAGGTCGATGTGACTTCCGTGAACTGCCGGACGAATAAGCAGGGGATCGCGACAATCGCCATGTCATTTGAGATCTCAGATAAGCATACGCTCAACTACATGATAGACAAGATACGTCAGGTGGAGAGCGTGATCGATGTGGAACGAACGACAGGCTGATCTGATACAGAGGATAAGATAATGAAAAATATTCAGATAGAGACGCTGGTGCTTGGCAGTATGGCAGTCAACTGCTATCTTGTGATGCACCGCGCGACGAAAAAAACGGTGATCATCGATCCGGGAGCACAGCCGGAGCGTGTGATCGACAAAGCAGAAAAAATGGGAGCAAGCCCCGTTGCGATCCTTCTGACGCACGGTCACTTCGACCATATCGGAGCAGTAGAGAAGCTTCGGGAGCATTTTGAGATTCCAGTCTGCGCGCTTTTGCCGGAACGGGAGATTTTGGAAGATACGCAGAAAAATCTCTCCGTCCTGTTCGGAGAGCCTTTGACCGTGGCAGCCGACAGAATGCTTCATGACGGCGAGAGCGTGTCTTTCGGAGACATGGAGATTCAGGTACTGCATACGGCAGGACATACGATTGGCGGCGCGTGCTACTATATGCCAGAGGAAGGCGTGCTGTTTTCCGGAGATACGTTGTTTTGCGCAAGCGTGGGCAGGACAGATTTTCCGACAGGCAGCATGAGCGCGCTGCACACTTCGATCCATACGAAACTGTTTGTGCTTCCGGAGGATACGATCGTATATCCGGGGCATGGCGAGGCAACTGACATCAGCTACGAGAAACGGTATAATCCGTATTAAAGACAATGATTACAGTACAGTTAAACCAGGAAAGTTTTCAATATGACGTACATTCGCTCGTAAAAGCATTTTATCCCGAACGGGAGGTGCGCATCGTATGTACAGAAAAAGAGATGGAGGAAGCACCGGAGAAGGAGACGCAGGAGTCTTTGACGCTGGTGATTTCTTTCGTATCGGGAGAGGAAACAGAGGCGGCTTCCTCCAAAGAAGGCGCGGATGAAACAAAGAGAGAAGAGGAGTTTTCAAAGATAACCGTGCGCTTTGAAAAAGAGGGCGAAACGACGCTTTCTGACGCGGTATCCGTAGACGGGGGCACGCCGCGCAAAGAAGTGAAAAATATCCTGAAGCGTCTTTTATACCGGATGCTCTCAGAATACACGGGACAGAAGCTGCCGTGGGGGAATCTGACGGGCATCCGTCCGACAAAGATACCGATGGCTCTTTTAGAGCAGGGCTGGAAAAATTCCAAGATCGCACAGTATATGCGCGATACGTATTACACGAGCAATGAAAAGACGTCGCTTGCGATCATGATCGCGAACCGTGAGCGTCATATCTTAAGGGACATCAATTTCAAGGACGGCTACAGTCTGTATGTCGGGATTCCTTTCTGTCCGAGCATTTGTCTGTACTGCTCTTTTAGTTCCAGTCCGCTGCATTTGTGGAGGGATAAGGTAGACGCATATTTGGATGCGCTGTGTCGGGAGATCGATTACGCATCAGAGGCGTTTGCGGGAAAAGAGCTGAATACCGTATATATCGGAGGCGGTACGCCGACGACGCTGGAGCCGTACCAGCTGGAACGGCTGCTTACAAGGCTTGAGCAGCGTTTCTGCTTTGACAGACTGAAAGAATTTACTGTGGAGGCGGGACGGCCTGACAGTATCACGAAGGAGAAGCTTGAGGTGCTGCGTGCGCACGGCATTTCACGAATATCGATCAATCCGCAGACGATGAATCAGCAGACGCTTGACCTGATCGGCAGGCGCCATACGGTAGAGCAGACTGTGGATGCGTTTTATCTGGCGCGTGAGCTTGGATTTGACAATATCAATATGGATCTGATCGTCGGGCTTCCCGGTGAGGAGTATGCGCATGTCGAGCATACGATGCAGGAGATCAAAAAGCTCGATCCGGACAGCATTACCGTCCATTCTCTTGCGGTAAAGCGCGCCGCAAGACTCAGACTGTTTAAGGAAGAGCACAAAGAAATGACGATGACGAACAATGCGCAGATCATGGATATGACTTCGTCGTATGCCGAAGCATCTAGTCTTTACCCGTATTATCTGTACCGTCAGAAAAATATGGCGGGCAATTTTGAAAATGTGGGATACGCAAAGGAAGGAAAAGCAGGTATCTACAATATCCTTATCATGGAAGAGCTGCAGAGCATCCTCGCGCTCGGCGCGGGAGCGTCGACAAAGATGGTATGGGATAAGGACAGGATCGAACGTATTGAAAACGTCAAGGATATAAAAAGCTATATCGAGCGTATTGATGAGATGATAGAAAGAAAGAGGGCGGGGCTGCATGAGTGAGACTTGTCACGAATACAGGAAAAAGTATCGCATTATCCGTCCAAGTGTTGTCAATGAACTGGCGCACGGGGCGGCGGTGAGCAATCTCGCATATCTCGTCGGAAAGCAGATGGGATTTTCCAAAGAAGAATGT
>CATZPU010000048.1 GCA_958422845.1 uncultured Lachnospiraceae bacterium
AGAACATCAGGTATTCAAAACACTGATCTCTATGGGAGATTTCCTTTTTTAATTTATGGTTCTTTTGGCTTATTCCTCTGTGTCGGAAGCGTCCTCCTCTTTTGGAGCTTCAGGAAGGATGAGACGAACGGATTCGATACGGTTTTTATCCATTTTTTCTACCGTAAGCCGTATATTTTCGTCAGTGACAACGGATTCCTGTTCCGTAGGCAGATGGTCGAGCTTCTCGATGATCAGTCCGCCGACAGAGTCGTACTCGTCAGAGTGGAGCGTAAGCTCCAGTGCGTCATTGACGTCATCAAGTTTTACAGAGCCTTCGATCAGGTATTCTCTGTCGCTGATCTGCTGGATCAGGTCTTCCTCATCTTCGTCGTATTCATCGCGGATCTCTCCGACGATCTCCTCCAGAAGATCCTCAAGTGAGATCATACCGACCGCAGCGCCGTATTCATCGAGTACGATGGCGATGCTCACAGAATTATTCTGCATCTCGATAAGAAGCTCGGAAGTTTTCTTGAATTCATACGTATAATACGGTTCGTACATGACGTTTTTTACATCAAAATCATGTGTGTCACAGAAGAAGAAATCCTTTATGTTCAGAATTCCGATAATGTTGTCGCGGTCATTCTGGAAAACAGGAAGCCGCGTATATTTCTCAGCGTGAAAGACACTTTTGATCTCATCGTAGGATGCGCTTTCACTGATAGCTACCATATCGGCACGAGGCACCATGACGTCCTTTGCCTGCGAATCGCCAAAGTCAACTACATTATAGATCATCTGGCGTTCTTCCTTTTCAATGACTCCGTCCTTGTGGCTGACGTCCACGATCGTACGCAGCTCCATCTCTGTCATGGTATTGAGCGAGCTGTCCGCATCAATGTGCAGAAGCTTCAAAATGGAGCGGCAGATGAAATTGATAATGACGATGACCGGAGTCAGAAGCTTCATCAGAAGCAGGATGAAGGTCGCATATGCGAGAGAAAGTTTCTCGGAATTGACCGTAGCGAAAGTCTTTGGTGTGATCTCGCCAAAGATCAGTACAATGATCGTCACAACACCTGTCACAAAACCGACAGAGCCATTGCCCATAAATTTGATCGCAAGGGCAGTGGCGATAGATGCGATAAAGTTGTTGACCAGATTGTTGCCGATCAGGATCGCGCTGAGCATTTTTGAAGAATTCTCAATAGTTTTCAGTACCTTTGCCGCAGCTTTGCTTCCTTCTTCTGCCATGGCCTGCAGCCTGATACGGTTGACTGTAGTCAGGGCTGTCTCAGCAGAAGAGAAAAATGCAGATAATGCGACAAGAATGACGAGCGCCAGAAATTGTATGGCGTCTTCAGGGGCCAAAAAAATCATCTCCTTTATAAATATTTTAATGAGAATCATACAATACTTTCAGATAAAAAGCAACATAAAGTTTACACAAAAATATAAAAATATCATAAAAATAAAGCCCTGTAAAAGTAAATAAATTCGGATATTCCGGCATATATATGAACGAAGGGGGGATGATGATGGAACGGATCAATGAAAGCAGACGGGGCGCATGGAATATAGTAAGAGGACTGGCGCTGGCGGGAGTCGTAAGCGTGGTTTTTTTACTGATACTGGCATTTGTTATGCTCAAAATGCAGCCTGATATGGGAAAAATGCAGGCAGGTATTTTTCTTACATACGCTCTTTCCTGCTTTGCGGGCGGACTGTACTGTGGGAAAAAAGCAGAAAGGCGGAAATTCGTCTGGGGACTTTTGGTGGGCACGATGTATTTTCTGATGCTTTTTGTGATCTCTCACTTATGGAATGATGCCGGAGCAGTCGACTTTACGCAGGGAGCGATCGCGTTTGTGCTGTGTGCCCTTGGAGGAATGGCAGGCGGTATGCTGTCGGGAGGCTGAAAGGACGGCTGACTGCTTTTTGGATTACAAAGGAGATACAAAGCTCATGCAGACATAGCGTCAGTGTACAGAAGGCGTATTGCCGCGGATACGCTGACGCGAAAATTTTCTCTTTTCTTTTTTTATGTGATATGATATGATAATAAAAATCAGCAGCAGAAACAGATAAGCTGCTTTCGTTTCAGTCAGTTCAGACAGTTATCCCAGTAACAGATAATTAAGAATTTGATAGACAGATCAATGTGAAGGACTTACGAGGTGGATATGAGAGAAAAGTATGAGTCACTGTCTTTGACAGTGTTAAAAGAATTGGCGAAAGCCAGAGGAATGCGCGGTATTTCTGCTATGAAAAAAGGCGATCTGATCGAAGCCATGCTTGCACAGGATGAGAAAGAAAAGGGTACAGAGCAGGCACATACAGATCGTGCGGAAACGGCAGCCTCAGGAGACGGCGGACGCGGCGCGGAAGAACGGCGTGAGCGTCAGGATGTAAGAAGAGATAATACAGAAAATAACGGGTATGTCAGAAGAGACAGTGCAGAGAATACTGGATATGTCAGAAGGAACAGTACGGAGAATACTGGGTATACAAGAAGAGATAATGCGGAAAATACCGGATATGCCGGAAGAGACAATATAGAAAATACCGGATATACAAGAAGAGAAAATACAGAAAATAGCGGGTATGCCAGAAGAGATAATACGGAAAATAATGGGTATACCAGAAGAGATAATACGGAAAATAACGGGTATGTCAGAAGAGAAAATACAGAAAATAGCGGGTATACCAGAAGGAACAGCACAGAAAACGGTGCAGATAACGGCGATCAGCGTACAGACAGACCGCCGACAGAGCTTTCCCAGCTTGACAGCGGAATCGTGGCAGAGGGTATTCTGGAAGTAATGCCGGACGGATTCGGCTTCATCCGAAGCGACAACTACATGCCGGGAGACAATGATGTATACGTGTCTCCGTCACAGATACGCCGTTTCAATCTGAAGACAGGAGATATTATATCCGGAAATATGAGGATCCGCGCACAGCAGGAAAAGTTCGGCGCTCTTCTTTATTTAAAGACGATTAATGGAAAAACCCCTGCCGAAGCAATGAAACGGTACAATTTTGAAGATATGACGCCGATCTTCCCGAATCAGAGACTGCGCATGGAGCGGGGCACACGGGCGACGGCAATGCGGATCGTCGATCTGTTCTCTCCGATCGGAAAAGGACAGAGAGGAATGATCGTTTCTCCGCCAAAGGCAGGAAAGACTACTCTTTTAAAGGATGCAGCCAGATCGATTCTTGAGAACGATCCGAAGATGAAGCTGCTGATTTTGCTGATCGACGAGCGTCCTGAGGAGGTAACAGATATCAAAGAAGCTATCCGCGGCGAAAATGTGGAGGTTATTTATTCTACGTTTGACGAGCTGCCGGAGCATCACAAGCGCGTATCAGAGATGGTGATCGAGCGTGCAAAGCGCCTCGTCGAGCAGAGGGAGGATGTGACGATCCTGCTTGACAGTATTACGCGTCTTGCCCGTGCTTACAATATGACAGTTCCGCCAAGCGGACGTACACTTTCCGGCGGTCTTGATCCGGCGGCCCTGCATATGCCGAAGCGTTTCTTCGGCGCTGCCAGAAATATGCGCGAGGGCGGAAGTCTGACGATACTTGCGACTGCGCTTGTCGATACGGGAAGCAAGATGGACGACGTCGTGTACGAGGAATTTAAGGGAACGGGAAATATGGAGCTTGTACTTGACCGGAAGCTTTCGGAAAAGCGTGTGTTTCCGGCAATTGATTTCCCAAAATCCGGAACGCGCCGCGACGATCTGCTGCTCGATCGTGAGGAGCAGGAGGCGGTCTATATCATGCGCCGCGCGCTGAACGGAATGAAGGCTGACGAGGCGGTAGAAAACATTCTGAATATGTTTGTACATACGAGGGACAATCGGGAGCTTGTGCAGAAAGTCAGAAGACAAAAATTCATTTAAAAGATGTTGATTTTTCGCAGGAACTATGGTATCATCTTCGTGTTGTTCGTATGGACAAAACTGCAGGGACTTGCAGGGATAGTCTGGGGTATCTTGCTGTGGTAACATCTGAGCAGCATTGACCAGAAACGCATGACGGCGCTGTGCCGTATGCAGCAGTTCACAGAAAAAGAAGAAGAGGTGAAAGAAATGAAAGCAGGAATCCATCCGGAGTATTATCAGGCAACAGTTACATGCAACTGTGGAAACACATTCGTGACAGGATCTACAAAGAAAGAGATCCACGTAGAAATCTGTTCTAAGTGCCATTCCTTCTACACAGGACAGCAGAAAGCGACAGCAGCTCGCGGTCGTATTGAGCGCTTCAACAAGAAGTATGGTATCGAGGCAAAATAACAGTATGAAGTCAGGCGGGGGTGAGGTTGCAAAATCTCACCCCGTTTTGTGTTACGGGCACTTAGCAGGCGCATTTTGCCTGCTTACAAGTAATGAGGTGAAGATATGAAGCCATCCGGTATTGGCGGGCAGGCCGTGATCGAGGGCGTCATGATGCGAAACGGCGGAAAGTATGCGGTTGCTGTGCGTACTGCCGACGGAAAGATCGTTGTAGATTCTCAGGAGATAAATAACGGACGGTTCCAGAAGAGCAGATTCGCAAAGCTTCCGATCATCCGCGGCGTAGTCAATTTTTTTGATTCCATGGTACTTGGAATGAAAACGCTGATGTATTCTGCATCACTGTTTGCGGAGGAGACAGAAGAAGAACGAAACGAGCGGGAAGGAAAAGCGCGCAGGAAGGCGCAGGCGAAGGCGGACAGGCTCAGAAAGCGGGGCAGGGAGCAGGACGCGCAGAAAGTACTGCAGTCATGTGAAGATAAGCTTGCAAAAGAGGCGGCTTCGGCAGCGGCGGGAGAAGATAAGGAAAGCAGCGATATGATGATGACGATGACGGTGGTTTTCTCACTGATCTTTTCCATCGCATTGTTTATGATGCTTCCGTATTTTCTTTCACGGTTTTTGAAACAGATCATCTCATCAGAGATGGTGATTCTTATTGCGGAAGGAATCGTAAAGCTTGTGATATTTATGGGGTATCTGGCGTTGATCTCGCGGATGAAGGATATTCAGCGCACATTTATGTATCACGGTGCGGAGCATAAGTGCATCAACTGCATTGAACACGGTCTGGAGCTGAATGTCGAAAACGTTCGGGCAAGCTCCCGCGAGCATAAGCGCTGCGGAACCAGCTTTTTGTTTATCGTTATGTTTATCAGTATTGTGTTTATTATGGTAGTCAGCATTCCGCTGTTTGCGGTCATTCATGTGAATACGGCATTTTGGCGGATCGTGCTGCGGCTTGCGCTTCTTCCGGTGATCGCAGGCGTGTCGTATGAGTTTATCCGTCTGGCGGGAAGCTCCGACAATAAGTTTGTGAATCTTTTGAGCAAACCGGGAATGGCAATGCAGCATCTGACGACAAAGGAGCCGGACGACTCCATGATCGAGGTGGCGATCGCGTCAGTCGAGGCTGTGTTTGACTGGAAAAAGTTTGAAAATGAGCAGTTCGGTACAAATTATGTACTGGACGATACACAGGCAGAAGCAGCAGATCAGACGATCGGGTTTTCAGGTGCGCAGCAGGCGCCGACATGATGCAGGGGGAAGAGAGAAAGCGTATGCAGCAGTATGATGCACAGTTTCCGGCATTGGAGGGACGGACGCTGTACAATGTTTTAATAGAGGGCGAAACGTATCTGAGGGAGCATGCCATCGAGGATGCGCAGACAGACGCATGGCTTTTGATGGAATATGTGACAGGGATCAGCAGAGCCTTGTTTCTTGCAGAGCGTACGTCTGTTATGAAAGAAGATGACAGGCAGCGATATGAAAAGCTTTTGTATGAGAGGGGCAGGCACATTCCACTTCAGCATCTGACGGGAACGCAGGAATTTATGGGGCTTTCCTTTTCGGTAAATGAGCATGTGCTGATCCCGCGTCAGGATACGGAAATTCTTGTGGAGGAAACGCTTTGCCATCTTCGGGCGGGGATGCGTGTACTCGATCTGTGTACCGGATCGGGCTGTATTGCGATAAGCCTTGCAAAGCTGTATTCGGGTATTTCCGTCGATGCGGCGGATATTTCACAGGAAGCGCTTTTGACTGCCGGAAAAAATGCGGATCGTCTGGGGGCTGATGTACGTTTGATACACAGCGATCTTTTTGAGGAGATTACGGATGTGTACGATGTGATCGTTTCAAATCCGCCGTATATTCGCACAGAGGTCATAGAAACGCTTTCCGAGGAAGTACGTCTGCACGAGCCCCATCTGGCGCTTGACGGCATGGCGGACGGATTATATTTTTACAGGAAGATCATTAGTGAGAGCGCCGCTCATCTTAAGGAAAACGGCATGCTTTTGTTCGAGATCGGTCATGATCAGGCGGCAGAGGTGACGGAGCTTTTGCGGGAAAATGGCTATCAGGAGATACAGACCTTACGGGATCTGGCAGGTCTGGATCGTGTAGTGAAAGGAAAAAGAGCAGGAGGAAATATATGTTCGACAAATTAGAAGATTTGCTGATACGGTTTGAGGAGATACTGAACATGCTGAACGATCCGTCAGTGATCGCAGATCAGCAGCGTTTTCAGAAACTTTTGAAGGAGCAGGGCAGCCTGCAGCCGCTCGTTGAAGCGTATAAGGATTATAAAAAATGCCGTCAGACGATAGAAGACAGCCTTGCGATGCTGGAGGAAGAGTCCGACGAGGATATGCGGGAGATGCTAAAAGAAGAGCTGTCCGACGCAAGAAAAGAAATAGAAGGACTGGAGCAGAGACTGAAGATACTGCTGCTTCCGAAAGACCCGAACGACGACAAAAACGTTATTGTCGAGATCCGTGCGGGAGCAGGCGGAGACGAGGCAGCGCTGTTTGCGGCAGAAATCTACCGCATGTACGTACACTATGCAGAGAGTCAGCGCTGGAGAGTCGAGACGATGGATGTCGAGGATATCGGCATCGGCGGTATGAAGTACGTCAGCTTTATGATCACGGGACAGGGCGCGTACTCAAAGCTGAAATATGAATCCGGCGTACACCGTGTACAGCGCGTGCCGGAGACAGAGTCCGGCGGACGTATCCATACGTCGACGATCACGGTAGCGATCATGCCGGAGGCGGAGGAGGTCGATGTCAAGCTCGACTTAAACGACTGTAAATTCGATGTATTCCGTGCTTCAGGAAACGGAGGACAGTGCGTCAATACGACAGACTCGGCAGTGCGTCTGACACATATTCCGACGGGAATCGTAATTTCCTGTCAGGACGAAAAGTCACAGCTCAAAAACAAAGACAAAGCACTTAAGGTGCTGCGTGCAAAGCTGTATGACCTTGAGATGCAGAAAGCGCATGATGCAGAGGCGGAAGCCCGCAGGAGTCAGGTCGGAACAGGAGATCGTTCCGAAAAGATCCGTACCTACAACTTCCCGCAGGGACGCGTAACGGATCACCGCATCAACCTGACACTTTACAAATTAGAAAAGATCATGAATGGAGATATTCAGGAGATCATCGACAGTTGTATCGCAGCCGATCAGGCAGCGAAACTCGCAAAAATGAACGACTAGCACGAACGCGG
>CATZPU010000049.1 GCA_958422845.1 uncultured Lachnospiraceae bacterium
TCATTATAAAAGAACAGGGACGGAGTCTTGATGACCGCACCGCCGCTGCGCCCCGAACCGACATACAGACCGAACGTTGTTACGAGCACGATACATGACATCGCCACGCCAAGCAGATAGGAGCCGCTGATGGTAAGCCCCTTCGTCATAAAATTCTTAAACGTCTTTTTCTCTTTTTCCTTCTGGCAGAAAAACCGCACAAGGAAATATATCGCAAGACCGAGCGTATTCATATACAGATAGTAATAATTGCTGAACAAAGAGACGGCAACGAAAATTGTACATAACTGCCATCTTCTCCCCCTCAGTATCTCCTCTATCGCTATTACAAGCAGCGGAAGCATGATCATCGCGACCATGAACATCGTATGACGCGCGCCGCCGAATAATGCAAAGCCGCAGAATACGTAGACCGCGCTTGCGATAAAGCTTGAAAAATAGTCCTTCTTAAAATACAGGAACAAAACAGAAGCCGTGATTCCTGAAAGATAGAACCGAAGGACTGTGATCACATTGTATGCAAGCTCCACATGATCCTCTCCGAATAATGCAAAGATAAAATACAGCGGTTCCAGACTGTATGTGATCTCTCCGCCCATGCCGAGCCGGAAATCATACATCGGAAGTTCAAAATTTCCCGATAAGAAACTGGAAAACAGCTCCCTGATATAATTTGCAAAATAAGCCGCCCTCGGATAATACTGCGAGACTCCGTCCGCCTCCCACAAAAGCGTGGTTCCTGTCGCAAGAAATACAGAAAAACAAAGTGCCATCAGTACGGCAAAGGCTGCCGTATAAAGCACAAAATACCACGCCGTCTTGTGATGCGACGCGGCAAAACGCTTCGCGCACGCTTCATATATCCTGCCGGATACCGCAATAAAAAAGGCTGCCAGATAGATCGCGCAGACCGTTCCGAAAGCGATCGCCGCAGACCATTTGATTCCCAGACCTTTCGCATCTGCCAAAAAGAAATGCAGGGCAAACAAGACCGCGCTGTATACCCAGAATACCGGCTCTATTGCCTCGCAGATGCGCCGTGCCGCCCGAAAACGAAGCGTAACATCAGAAAGCGCCTCTGCCGCTGCATATACGAGATAGACAGGAAGCATGGAAATAACGATACGGCAGACATCCTGAAACATCGTCCGGTACAGCAAAAGCGCCGCTGCCGTACCGCACGCAGATATAGCTGCCAGTCTCCACTGAAAGCCCGGTTTTTCCTTTCCAAACCACATTCCCGCAAGGAAAAATGCAAAATACGGAAGTCCCGGCACCGTCAGCAGCGAAGAAGAACCTGTAAGCGCAGCGATGATCGCATAGCTCTCCCCGTCGATGCGAAGAAATGCACACAGGATACACAAGAAAACGGCTATACCGAAAAGCCGCGGTTTTGACAAAAGTCCAGCAAGCTGTTCATAAAACACCCATACAAGCAGCGCCGTCACTGCAAGCGTAAAAAATACGGCCGCAACCGACGGAACCGTGACAGCGGAAAGCACACGGATCAGACTGTACTGCACACTGTTTTTGTACTGTACGACCTCCTGTCCAACCGCAAGAATAAAAAAGTATATATAATAGCGCAAAGCAGACAGAAGCATCTTTTTTTTGCCGCGCTGTACCGGCATACCTGTATGCATCTGCCAGAAACAGTACCCAAGCCGGAACATAAAGCCCGGAACGAATACAAAATACGTCGCCAGATTCAGTGCGTTTGCAAGCTGCGGCTTCTGCGTATCTCCGACAAACAATTGAAACGCCATATACAAAAAAAAGCATCCGAACAGCAGAAGATTCATCTCCTGATCGCACCTGTTCTGCCTCACAACCGTCTCTTTTTTCATAATCTTTACCATTGCCGGAGCAATTTTGTCTTTTGTCCGGCCACCCTTTCCAAAGAAGATGTCCCTGATATTTTACCAGAAGTCCTATAATTTGTATAGTATATAACTATCAATAAAGTATTTACGTAACAGAAAAGGCCGCCGTGCCGTGTGTCGCTTCCACACAGCCGCAGCAGCCTTTCATATTCTGCACTTTTCTTAATTTCTATATACCAAGCATCCTTGTGGCGATCTGGAAATAGATCACCAGAGATACTGCGTCCACGATCGTCGTGATAAACGGACTCGCCATAACAGCCGGATCAAAGCCTATTTTCTTTGCAAGCATCGGCAGCGTACAGCCGACAAGCTTTGCCACAAGAACCGTCACGATCATTGTCAGACAGACGATCATAGCCACCTGTGTTCCCACATGGTCGATCAGTAAAAGCTTACCGAAATTTACGATCGCAAGCGTAACACCGCAAAGCGCCGCTACACGGATCTCTTTCCAGATAATGCGCAGCATATCGCGAAACTGCACTTCTCCAAGCGATATACTTCTGATGATCGTAACAGACGACTGTCCTCCCGCATTTCCGCCCGTATCCATAAACATCGGGATATACATCGTAAGCACCGCATACGACGCAAGAGCCGCCTCATAGCTCTGAATAATTTTTCCTGTAAATGTTGCGGAGATCATCAAAAACAGCAGCCACGGAATACGTTTCTTAAATGTTTCAAGCACCGAAGTTTTCATATAAGGCTTATCGGTAGGCGTGATAGCAGCCATCATCTCGATATCCTCTGTAGCCTCCTGCTCGATGATGTCCATGACGTCGTCGACCGTGATGATACCTACGAGACGCTGCTCGCTGTCTACGACAGGCATGGCGTCAAAGTCGTATTTCTGGAACTGTCTCGAAACCTCCTCCTGATCCATCAGGGTAGAGATCGTGATAACCTTCTCTTCCATCAGATCGCCGATGCGGTCAGACGTATCGCTTAACAGCAGCATTCTAAGAGAGATCGTTCCTTTGATCTTTCTGTACTGATCCGTCACATAGCACGTATTGATCGTCTCTTTGTCAATACCGACCTTGCGGATGCGCTCGATTGCCTGCGCTACGGTATAATCCTCCTTCAGGTCGACAAACTCGACCGTCATAATGCTTCCGGCAGAATCCTCCGGATACTGAAGCAGATGATTGATGTCGCGTCTCGTCTCCGGCGTCGTCTGCGCAAGCAGCCGTTTTACAACATTGGCAGGCATCTCTTCCATCAGGTCGGCGGCATCGTCCGCAAAAAGATTATCAATGATCGTAGCCGCCTCTCGATCCGTCAGCATCGTAATGATCGTCTGTTCCAGTTCAATTGGTAAAAATGAAAATACATCTGCCGCGATCGTCTTTGGCAGCATACGGAATACCTGAATCAGTTCCTTACCCGGAAGCTCCAGTTCTTCAAGCATTGCCGCGATATCCGCCTCGTTCATCTCTACGATCTCGCCGCGTATCTTTGCATACTGCTTATTCTCGATGTATTCCCTCATCGTTTCGATATCTAACATAGTAGCAAACCTCCTTATATGCAGTTTTTATGACAGGATTAGGTAAAGGAACATCTGATAAACTTTTTGATGCACTTTGCTTCATAAAAACCACCACCTTTCGCCGCTATGTCGTCATTTTTCAGAGCGTCCCCGCTCTGTATCCATTTTTTGGCATACTGCCCTGCTATGCTCTGTCAGGGAAAAACCGTTCTGACAGCTTTTGTATAAGCCACGCTGCCGCCGCGCCGCACAAAGCGCCTGTGAGCGCGCCGCACAATACGTCAGTCGGAAAATGTATGCCGATATATAATCTCGAAAACGCCATCAAAACAGCCATCACAAGCACGATCCAACGCCATTTGCTGCCCTTAAGACTGCAAATGATCGCCACCGCCGCCGCAAATGAACTGCCTGAATGACCGGACGGGAATGAAAAATCACTCGCTTTTTTCGTCATCAGGATAAGCCCGTCGATCACTTCGTACGGTCTTGTCCGCGCGAACAGATTTTTCAGACACATATTATTGAGGATCAGAGAAAAAACAAGTCCCAAAAGACCTGCCGCCCCTGCTCTTCTCGTCCTTTTAAAGCACAAAAGCCCAAGGCAGAGCACGATCCAGATAAATCCGAGATTTCCAAGCTTTGTGTATGTCACTACAAACGGTGAAAGCCAGTCTGTACGAAGACACTCCTGTATCCACAGCAGGATACTGCCTTCCATCGCAACAAGATTTTCCATCGTATTATTCCTCCTATCGCCGCAACTGTTATTTTACCCCATACAATTTTTAACTGCAAGCATAAAATAGAAAAAAAGAAAGACCGCTGCAAAAGTCTCTGTTTTTGCAGCAGCCCCGCCTTTTCTGTCGCTGTTTTTTTAACGCCTACTCCTGTGTAAGCCCTGTCATATAATCATCGATTGCTGCCGTATCTACCGTATAGGTCGGTTTGTTCGCCTGAGAAGCATCCGATGATGTATAACCGTTATATACAGAAACGCCTACCCATGCCACCAGTACGACTGCAACAGCACACAACGCTGCCTTTGTAGCCATCCACTGTCTCTTTTCTTTCTTTATGATCTTGGCACGATTGCGCTTCTCTTCTTTATAGCGGTCCACTTTAGCCTGACTCATGGTATATCTCTCCTTTTGAAATTACTCCGTTTCGTGTTCCGGACATCCCGAAGCATGAACTCTTTTCTAAACAGTATACACTATTCCGCCATAATTTCAATATTTTTTATAAAATTACTATCGGTTAGATCACCACGATAATACCTCCGTCATTTGCATACATGGTAGAAATGCCCGCTGTATCTACGAGGATCGAATCCTTTACTTTTATTTTCTCAAGGATGGCGTCGCGCACCATCTCTCCGCGCTCCCTGCAATTACAGTGCGCCACGGCAAGGATCTTTTCCTCCGGCTTCTCGACCTGCTCCGCGATATAGCCGACCATCTTTACAAGCGCTTTGTTCATTCCGCGCGCCTGATCGAGCTGTATGATGGTTCCCTCAGGAGTCGCTCCCATCACCGGCTTGATCTTAAGAGCGGAGGCGACAAACGCCTTGATATTGCTCAGCCGGCCGTTCTTGCGCAGCGTCTCAAGATTCTCCAGTACGAAATACGTATTCTGACCGTCGATATACGATTCGACCGTCTCAACTACCTGCTCAAACGCCATCCCCGCGTCCTCGCACTCCCTGATCTTCTGTGCAATCAGCGTCTCGCCTACGGAAGCAGAACGTGAATTAAATACATGCACCTTCGTCTCCGGCTTTTCTTCCGAAAGAAGATCCTTTGCAAGCATAGCGCTGTTATAAGAACCGGAAAGCTCTGCGGAAAGCGTCACTGCATATGCGCGGCTCTCTGCCTTCGCGAACGCCTCCTTGTAATAATCCGGCGACGGGCACGCCGATTTCGGGCAATTCGGGCTATCGGCTATCTTCTTCAGAAAATCAGCCTGATCAAATGACTCATCATCTGTGAACATATACTCATCCACCTGCATCGTAAGCGGAGCCGGTATGATCCTCTCATCCCTCTTCATCTCTTCGGTGCGTTCACCACAGCTATCCAGTACGATAACGTAATCCATAACAACCTCCTGAACCAAGTAGAACTCTTTTTTATATTTTTAAATATTTTACAATCTGGTTTTAAATACCATATTATAATAGCACATCTGAACACGTTTGAAAAGTAGCAGTTATATTTTTTTCTCATTGCAAACTATCCCCGCTCTCCTGTATAATAAAAACTGCTTACTTCTATTATCATACGCATTTTAGGCCTGACAGCCGGAATACGCAGTATTTATCTATCTATGGGAGGGTTCACATTGCGCTCATATCAGATACAGGACATCCGTGATTTTATGAAAAAGCTTTTGATCGGAGAGACGTTCGACACCTTTCTCCTGTCCGAAGCCTCTATTACTACATATGCCGCCTTTCATATCGACGGACGCTTTCACCCCGAATTTTTAAGCAGCAGCGAAGCCGAAACGCTGACGGTTGAAAAAAGCGGCTATACGCTCTGGCGGCGGCTGCGCCCCCTTTTCTTTGAACTGACAAAGGGAAAAAATACGCCGCTTTCCTTTCATATCGTATTTCGCCTTGCGCCCCATAATGTTGCCGCGCTGCTTACGCAGTCAGGTATCTCTATCCCGCCTGAGCAGATAGACGGACTGTTTTTAAACATCCGTTTTGACGGCTCCTCGCTTACATGTACGAGCGGCACTTCCTTAAATGTCTTTTCACTGGACAAAACACTCGATCACGCATGGGAAGCAATGCTTGAAAAGTTCTTTCACCAGAAAGAAATCCCATTTTGTTAGCACTCACTTTTGTTGAGTGCTAATTTTTTCTTGACTTTTTCTGATTACGGTATTAAGATACCTACAGAACACAAAATAATTGTCCAAAATTATTCAAAACAACGCTGTTTTGATATTTTAACATTTTAAAGGAGTGGTACAAATGAGCAAGAAAACAGGAAGTCTTTCCATCAACAGTGAAAACATTTTTCCAATCATAAAAAAATGGCTGTACTCTGACCATGACATTTTTTTCAGAGAGCTGATCTCAAACGGCTGTGACGCGATCACAAAGCTTGCCAAGCTCGAAGTTATGGGAGAATACACATTTCCGGAGGATTACAAAAAGCAGATTCAGGTCATTGTTAATCCGGAAGAAAAAACACTGAAATTCATCGATAACGGCATCGGTATGACAGCCGATGAGGTCGAGGAATACATCACTCAGATCGCTTTTTCCGGCGCTACAGATTTCCTTGAGAAATATAAGGACAAGACGACAGAGGACGAGATCATCGGTCATTTCGGACTGGGCTTCTACTCTGCTTTCATGGTAGCCGATGAGGTGCACATCGATACACTTTCCTATAAAGACGGCGCATCTGCAGTACACTGGGAATGCGACGGCGGTACAGAATATACGCTTGAGGAAGGCAGCCGTCAGAGCGTCGGCACAGAGATCACTCTGTTCCTCTCTGAAGACGCACTGGAATTTGCAAACGAATACCGCGCAAGAGAGATCATCGAGAAATACTGTTCCTTCATGCCGGTCGAGATCTTCCTTTCCAAAGCAAACGCCGAGCAGGAGTATGAGACGATCGACGAATCAGACCTGCGCGAGGACGACGTCGTTGTAGAGCGTATCCATGAGGACGCAAAGACAGAAGAAAAAGAGAATGAAAACGGTGAAAAAGAAGTTGTTGAGATCTCTCCGGCACGCGACCGCGTAAAGATCAACAAGCGCCCCGTTTCCTTAAGCGATACGCATCCGCTTTGGACGAAGCATCCGAACGACTGCACAGATGAAGAATACCGCGACTTCTACCGCAAGGTATTCCTTGACTACAAGGAGCCGCTGTTCTGGATCCATCTGAACATGGATTACCCGTTCAACTTAAAGGGCATCCTCTACTTCCCGAAGATCAACCTGGAGTACGAGAGCATCGAGGGAACCATCAAGCTCTACAACAACCAGGTGTTCATCGCCGACAATATCAAAGAGGTAATTCCGGAGTTCCTGATGCTTTTAAAGGGTGTCATCGACTGCCCCGACCTGCCGCTCAACGTGTCCAGAAGCGCGCTGCAGAACGAC
>CATZPU010000050.1 GCA_958422845.1 uncultured Lachnospiraceae bacterium
CAATGGCGTCCTCCACCGAATCTGCTTCGTAAAATGACTTTATATCAAACATGAATCTGCATCCCCTTTCTGCTGTCTGCATCTTTTGCAGCGCCGATATTCTTCCCCGCAGATCAGCCCATGCGCCTGAAACGCTTCCACAAGCCGCTGCGCCGTCATAGGCGCCGCATTCATATGTACTCCTGTCGCATGCAGGATCGCGTTGCGAAGCGCCGGAGCCACAGGGATCGCGGGCGGCTCTCCGAGAGACTTATTTCCGTAAGGTCCCGTCGGGTCCTCAAGCTGAACGAATTCTGCTTCAAGATCCGGCACATCCATTGCTGTAGGTATCTTGTAATCCAGTAGATTTGCATTGCGCACGCGCCCCGTCTTTTCATCGACAAGCATCTCCTCGGAAAGTCCGAAGCCAAGTCCCATGCTCATGCCGCCGTGTACCTGTCCTGCCGCCAGATCGGGATTGATCAGAATACCGGAATCATGCACATTGATCAGCCGCTTAACGTGTACGAGTCCAAGCGGCATATCCACTTCCACCTCGGCAAAGCAGCAGCCTGATGAAAACGTATTATCCTTGCAGTGATTCGTCACTTCTGCCGTGATATGCTGCGACCGATCGAGCGAGTATACGGACGTTTCCGCCACGACCGCTACGTCAAACAATTCCGGCGCGCCGCCGCTTACGACCACCTTACTATCTATGATGTCAAGCATCTCCTCCTTCACGCTCTCTTCGGGCGTAAGTCCGAGTGATTCCCGCACTGCAGACAGCGCATCTTTTACCTGCCCTGCATAGACCGTCTTTGCAAGATCCTCTTCGGCGTGATTGAGCATATACGCCGCGTATTCCAGAATACGCGCGCGGAAAAGCTCGCCGCACTTGCGGCACGCCATACCGGAGACGTACGTCTGTCTGGAAGCGTATGCGCCCGTCTCAAACGGCGTCGTATCGGTATCCTGTGTCGATACAGCGTATATTTTATCGAGGGAGATCCCTGTCGTCTCGGACGCCATCTGTGAAAATACGGTGTCCGCCCCCTGACCGATCTCCGTCGCGCCCATGCAAAGCTGCATCGAACCGTCCTGATTGAGCACCATCCTCACGGAAGCCGTCTCAAGCGAGATTGGGTGAACGCCCGTCTTATAACAGAAAATAGACATGCCCACGCCGCGCCGCACAGGTCCCGTCTGGTTTGCGTACGCTTTGCGCTTTTCATCCCAGCCGATCTTTTCGCGTCCTGCCTCGATACATTTTTGCAGACCGTAGGAGTGGAACGTGATGCCGTTCGCCGGATCTACAAATCCCTCGCGCATACAGTTCTTCAGGCGGAAATCACATGGGTCCATTCCGATCTTTTCCGCCAGATCATCTGTCAGACATTCCGTAAACCATGCCGCCTGCGGTATCCCGTAAGCGCGCATGGCGCCCGCTGTCGGAGACGAGGTATAGACGGTACGGCAGTCCACCTCACAGCCGAGCGTATCGTGGTACAGATCCTTAAACACATTGCCGCAGTTGGCGCAGATCGCATGACCGTGCGACGCATATCCGCCGTTATTCGCGTATGCGTCGAGGCTGCGCGCAAGAAGCGTGCCGTCCTTTGCGGCAACGCCGCGGCAGCGTCCGAGGATCGCGTGGCGCGTCCTTGTCGCATAAATCGTCTCCTCACGGCTTATCTCAAGACGCACCGGATGACCGCCTACCGCCATCGTCAAAAACGCATTGAGCGGCTCATACAGCACATCCTGTTTATTTCCAAAGCCTCCTCCGATATACGGCTTGATAATGCGCACCTTTCCTATATCGATACCGAGCGCCTGCGCCGTACACCTGCGGACGATATGCGGTATCTGCGTCGAAGAAGTGACTGTCACCTTTCCGTTCACATCTACAAAAGCCCACGAGACAGGCAGCTCCAGATGGCAGTGCGAGATACGCGGCGTATCGTAATACTCCTCTACATAGACAAGATTCTCCTCGCCGTATAGTTCCTTTGCCCTGCGCAGCCCTTCCTCAAACGTAAAATCTGCCTCCCCCATCGTCATATGAGAGTGGACGATCACATTGTCGCTGCGAATATCGGGATGCAGCGGCGTTGCTCCTTCTGCAAGCGCTGCCTCTACCGTCACGATCGGCTCGTATTCCTCATACTCTGCCTTTACAAGCCGCGCCGCCCTTGCTGCCGCCACCTCGTCTTTTGCGATCACAGCCGCAATATCGTCGCCGTATATCCGCACTCTTTGATTCAGGAGTCTGCGGTCGCAGATATCCTGATGCTTTGCCTCTACGCTCCACGGATGCCCTGCCGTCGGAAACTGGCAGTCCGGAACGTCAAAACATGTCACGATCTTTATGACACCGGGAACCTTCAGCGCTTCTTCAAGGTCAAAGCGCTTCACGACTCCGTTCGCTATTTTGGCATGTACTACCTTGCCGTGGTAAATATCCGCAGGCTCCAGATCTGCGGTATATTTTGCCTCGCCTGTCACTTTTCCGCGGGCGTCCACCCGTCGTACATCTTTTCCTACTACACGCATGATCCATCCTCCTCCATCTTTTTCTTTGCAAAAGAAGGTGTTGCAAAATACATCCGGCAACACCCCCTCTATACCGTTCGGAGACTATGGACTAAAATCCGGCTCCGAACCTTATGCTATTCCGTTTTTTATCACAGGAATATATACTTGGCGACAAACAGGAGCGCAAGCACATACATCAGCGCACTGATCTTCTTCTCCTTTGCCTTTCCTGTAACCACGTTGATCACCACGTATGCGATAACGCCCATAGCGATACCTTCTGAAATACTGTACATAAACGGCATTGCGATGATCGCGATATATGCCGGAATCGCCTCTGTAAAATCACCGAAGTCGATCTTCGTGATAGAGGTGATCATCAAGAATCCTACTACTACGAGAGCCGGAGCCGTTGCAAACGACGGGATCGCAAGGAAGATCGGGGACAGGAACAAAGACAGTCCGAACAGGATCGCCGCTACGACTGCCGTCAGACCTGTACGTCCGCCTTCCGCCACGCCTGATGCGCTCTCTACGAAAGTCGTCGTAGTGGAAGTACCGAGCATTGCGCCTACAGAAGTACCGACTGCGTCTGATAAAAGAGCGCCGCGAATGCGCGGAAGCCGCCCGTTTTTATCGAGCATATCAGCCTTTGACGCCACACCGATGAGCGTTCCGAGCGTATCAAACATATCCACAAACAGGAACGCAAACATGATAATAAAGAAATCCAGACTCAAAAGCCCCTTAAAATCCATCTTCATAAACGTCGGAGCCAGACTCGGAACGCTGATTCCACCCGTAAAATCAGGAAGCAGGCTGTACATGCCGATCTCCGGATTGACCTTATATAGTCCCGTGAGCTGGCAGATGATACCGAGTCCCCATGTGATCAGGATGCCCCAGAGGATATTTCCCTTTACGCCCTTTACAACGAGTATTCCCGTGATCAGAATACCGATAAGCGCCAGAAGGACCGTAATGCCCTCGCTGTTGAACAGTCCGTTTGCCACAGAGTTTTTAAAGGAATAAACGCCTACAAGTGTCGCGCTGTCAACGACGATCTTTGCATTCTGAAGTCCGATAAACGCAATGAAAAGACCGATACCTACGGATACCGCATGCTTTAGATTCATCGGGATCGCGTTGAAAATAGCCTCACGCACATTTGTCAGAGACAACAGGATGAATACGATACCTTCCACAAATACTGCTGCCAGAGCCGTCTGCCATGAATATCCCATCTGCAAAACGACCGTATACGCAAAGTAAGCGTTCAGCCCCATGCCGGGCGCCAATACAAACGGGTAATTCGATAACAGCGCCATCAGAAGCGTAGCGATCAGAGACGCCAGAGCCGTCGCGGTAAATACTGCTCCGCTGTCCATACCCGTCGCGCTTAAGATGTTCGGGTTGACTGCCAGTATGTATGCCATCGTCATAAAGGTCGTAATACCGGCGATCACTTCTGTTTTCACATCCGTATGGTTTTCTTTCAGATGAAACATTTTATCAAGATTCATACAATTCCCTCCATTCTGCATTTCCCGTTTCTGTTATTTTCTTTCTATATTGAAAAATACCTCCAGCCTCTCCTGCTTTTCCGTATCGACCAGTCCGCATGTATTCAGCCGCACCTTGGGGATCACGGGAAGACTGACGAAAGCCAGAGTCATAAACGGGTCGATTCCCTGCGCCACGCCAAGCTCTCTGGCGATCGCTTTCAAACGCTCCAGTTTTTCATCTACGGCTTCGGCATCCTCGTCCGTCATAAGACCTCCGATCGGAAGCGGCAGGATGCCGAGCACCTGTCCGTCCGCCGCCACAGCGATACCTCCTCCGGCGCGCCTTACTGCCTCCGCCGCCAGAGCCATATCCGCATCGTTCACACCTGCAACGATCAGATTGTGCGAATCATGCGCCACGCTCGTCGCTGCCGCGCCACGCTTTAAGCCGTAGCCCTGCAAAAATCCGATCCCTCTGTGTCCCGTATGATGATGCCGCTCCAGAACTGCAAGCTTAACAATGTCCATTTTCGGATTTACCCCTGTCGGAAATCCCTGTACCTCCTGCCGTTCTACGCTCCAAAGCCTCGTCAGAAGCTCGCCCGCAGTCAGGCAGATCACTCTCTGGAAGCTGCCCTCCTCATCTATCCGGAAATCTTCCTCCCGCACAGGAGCCATATGGAACGAATGGAACACTCTGTCATATGCGCAGTTTGTATTATAATTGCGCTTTTGTACCTTTCCATCCTTCGCCACAAGCTCGCCCGCTTTATATACCTGCTTTACCGTAACCTGCTCAAGATCTGAAAGGATCACAAGATCTGCCCTGTACCCCGGCGCTACGGCTCCGTTCTCGGAAAGCCCGAAATATCGAGCCGGATGGAAGCTTCCCATCAGGATCGCCGTCACAGGATCTGCGCCTAACCGTATCGCCTTTCGTATGATCCCGTCGATATGTCCCGTCTGCTTCAGATCGCCGGAATGCTTATCGTCCGTCACGAACATACACCGCTGTGCATACGGTTCCCGACATATCTGTATCAGCGCCTCTAAATTTCTCGCGGCAGTTCCTTCCCGAACCATGATCCACTGACCGCACCGAAGCTTCTCAAGCGCTTCTGCAAAATCTGAACATTCGTGGTCTGACTGCACTCCGGCGGCTGCGTAGGCGCATAACTCTCTGCCCGAAAGCCCCGGCGCATGACCGTCAATCAGTTTTTGTTCCTTCTTTGCATCAAGCAGCTTGCGAAGGATACTCTCATCTGCCCGAACCGTCCCGTATGAATTCATCATCTCCGCAAGTCCGAGCACTCTTGGATGGCTGTAATACGGCTTAAGCTCATCCGCTTCCAGCACAGCGCCGGACTCCTCAAGAGACGCCGCAGGTACGCACGAAGGAAGCATAAAATACACATCAAGCTCCAGATCCTCCGTCGCCTTCAGCATATAATCGATTCCCTGCGTTCCGGCTACGTTCGCGATCTCATGCGGATCTGTCACCACGGCAGTCGTACCGTGAGGAAGCACCGCCGCCTCAAAAGCTGCCGGTGAGATCATAGAGCTTTCCAGATGGATATGACCGTCTATAAAGGACGGACAGACCACCATTCCGTCAAGTTCTGTCTCCTCTTCCCCTTCATAGGAACCGATGCCGGCTATATAGCCGTCTGCGATCGCCACATCGCCATACGTAAGCTCTTTCGTAAAAACGTTTAATATCCGTCCGCCTTTTAGCACAAGAGGCGCCTTTTTCGCTCCCGATGCAACAAGTATCCGTTCTCTTAGTCTGTCTCTTTCACACACCACTTTCCATATAGATACCTCCTCCGTCCTAAAGCATGATTTCCTCTCCTGCTGCAAATTTAGCTGCGATCTGTCTGTCATCTGACAGATAAACGATCCGCTCTAAGCGCTGCCGCACACTTAGCTCCATCGGAGTCCGAAGGGCGCTGTCATCCAGAACAAGCGCGTCAAACTCATACCCTTGTTCAAAGCTGCCCACCGCTCCGAAAAAGCTGCCGCCGCCCTTTGTAGCCATATAAAACGCTTCCTCCAGTGTAAGCGGCTTCTTGGTATCATCAACAAGCCGCCAGTACATCTTAGAAGCCTGTATCGCATCCGCCATCACGCGGAATATCGAATCACTGCTTCCGCCTGATACGTCGCTTCCCAGACCGACGCGAAGTCCCTCATCGAGAAACGTCCTGACCGGAGCGATACCGGACGCCAGATTTTCGTTAGAAAACGGGCAATGTGCGATCCATACCCCTCTCTCCTTCATCAGACGCCGCTCCTCTTCTCCGGAGTAGACGCAGTGCGCCATGATCGTTCTGCACTCCTCTCCGCCGAACAGTCCGAAATGATCATATGCTTCTCCATAGTATTCTGACCACGGACACAGCTCCTTAACCCATGCAATTTCTCCCAGATTTTCCGATAAATGGGATTGAATCGGAAGTCCGGTACTCTTTTGCAGGCGGGAAAGCCGCTCCATCAGCTCATCCGAACAGCTCGGTATAAATCTCGGCGTCAGTATGGGCTTTACATGCTCAAATTTGCCGTCCGTCTCCAAAAGCCATTCCCGCGTAGCCATCTCCGACGCCTGTGCGCTTTCTTCGCGCAGAATATCGGGACTGTTGCGGTCCATATTTACCTTACCGACCATCGCCCGCACACCTGTTTTATCAAGCAGCTCCATGAGAAGCTTCGTCGCAGGCACATGGAGCGAGGAAAAAATACACGCCCGCGTAGTGGCGCCTTTTTTAAGATTTTCGGCAAAAATGGAGTAACCTTTTTTTGCATACTCCAGATCGGCATACTTTGCTTCCTCAGGAAATACCTGCCGCTCAAGCCACTGCAAAAGCTCCATATCCATTCCCATTCCGCAAAAACCGTACTGCGGCGCATGCATATGCAGGTCTACAAGCCCCGGTATGATCAGACAGTTTCCGTAATCTCTTACCCGTACCTCCTCCCAGTCTTTCGGAAGCCTCTTTACAATACCTGCGCACCGTCCTTCTTCACATAAGAGATAGCTGTTTTCATGTATCTGCAGCCGGTCCGTTTTCGCACTGTAACAGATATGTCCCTTTAGTGCAAACCGTTTCATCCCTTCCTCCTTCCCGCCGCCTGTAAAAATGATGTCCGGACAGATATTTCTGTGAAGAAAAAACTACCGCAAAACATCTATCATTTCCACAGACAACATCAGTGTGAAAACTTATAGACAACTATTTACGGTAGTTGGTAGAGACACTCAACCGATCTTGAGCATATATAAGTTTTTGTTGATATTAACCAAAATATTTTTTGGTTTTTCTTGTATTTTATACAATATCATAGTTTCTTTTTACTGTCAAGATATTTTGCACAAATATACACAAAACAAACGGCAAATTATCA
>CATZPU010000051.1 GCA_958422845.1 uncultured Lachnospiraceae bacterium
AATGATGCAGGTTACCACAAAGCGCTTGCAGAGTATCTGCAGTCCGCATGGGCTGAGATCGGCGTTGTTCTTGACGTTGAGATCGTTGAGTGGTCCAGCTTCACACCGCTTCGTCGTGCAGGAGATTTCCAGATCTCACGTAACGGCTGGGTAGGCGACTACGCAGATCCGTCCAACCAGCTTGAGCTTCTCTACAGCACAAACGGAAACAACGACGGTAAGTACAACAGCGCTGACTTTGATGCAGCGATCGATAAGTCCAGAGAGACAGTTGATCCGACAGAGCGTTCCGCAGCTCTTCATGAGGCAGAGGACATCATGATGAATGATTACGCTTGTATGCCGGTAGCATACTACAACGACTTCTGGCTCCAGAGCCCGAAGATCGAGGGTATGTGGCACGGTTCCAACGGTTACTGGTACTTCATGTATGCAGACCTTGCAGAATAATCCATACGGGAACGTATAATTCCATACGCGATTATAGGGCGGTACAGCTTTGGCTGTACCGTCCTTTTTTCTCAAAAGAGGGAATTACTGCTTGCGGTTTTTGGGGTAAAAGCGGTACAATAAGAAAGGACGGCAGCCGTACGGTGAGAGAATAGAGACAGCTGATAACGGCTGCCAAAACAGAAGGAAAGGATGAGACGAAGATGAGTATGAGTGTACCACAGCGTCTGGCTGCGCTTCGCAGTCTGATGAAAGAAAAAGGGATGGATGCGTATCTGATCCCGACAGATGATTTTCATGCGTCAGAGTACGTAGGCGATCATTTTAAGTGCAGACAATATATGACGGGTTTTACGGGTTCTGCCGGAACAGCAGTCGTGATGCAGGATATGGCGGGGCTTTGGACGGACGGACGTTACTTTATTCAGGCTGCCGCGCAGCTTGAGGGAAGCACGGTAGAATTATTTAAGATGGGGGAGCCGGACGTCCCGACAGTCCATGAGTTCCTCGAAAAGAATATGCCGCAGAGCGGCTGCCTCGGCTTTGACGGCAGAACGGTCAGCGCGCAGGAAGCAGAGGAGCTTGAAAAGAAGCTTTCAGCAAAAAATGCTTCCGTAAAATGTGAAGAAGACCTCGTTGGAATGGTATGGGAAGACCGTCCTGCGCTTTCTGCCGAGCCGGTGAAAGAGCTTTCCGTCAAATGGTGCGGAAAAACACGCGCCGATAAGTGCAGAGAGATTCGTGAGGAGATGGAGAAAAAAGGTGCGGATGCGTTTATCCTGACGACGCTTGATGATATTGCATGGCTTTTGAATATCCGCGGCGGAGATGTTCCCTGCAATCCTGTCGTTTTGTCCTATCTTGCGATGACGCAGGATGCGATCATTTTATTCGCGAATGAAACGGCATTTCCGTCTGACGTAAAAGAAGCGCTTGTATCAGACGGCGTGGAGCTTCGCCCGTACGATGACGTATATGCGTATGCAGCTTCGATCCCGTCAGGAAACAGCGTTCTTTTGTGCAAGGCAAAGGCAAACAGCAGACTGGTCGCAGGTCTTGCACAGGGCGTAAAGCTGATCGACGAGGAGAATCTGACGCTTCTTCCGAAAGCGGTCAAAAATCCGACCGAGGTAGAAAATGAGAGAATTGCTCATGTCAAAGACGGCGTAGCGGTCACAAAATTCATTTACTGGCTGAAGAAGAATGTCGGAAAGATCCCGATGACGGAGATAAGCGCGGCAGAATATCTCAACGGCCTGCGTGCACAGCAGGAAAACTTTATGGGCAACAGCTTTGATCCGATCATCTCCTACGGAGAGCACGCTGCAATGAATCATTACTCCGCAACGCCGGAGACAGATGTGGCGATCGAGCCGCACGGATTTCTTCTGGCAGATACAGGCGGACAGTATCTGGAAGGTACGACCGATGTGACGCGTACGATCGCAATGGGACCGGTGAGCGATGAGCAGAAGATGTATTTTACTGCCGTGCTGCGCGGTACGCTCAGCCTTGCGGCTGCAAAATTCCGCTACGGCTGCCGCGGAGTCAATCTCGATTATCTTGCCCGCGGACCGCTGTGGGAGCTTGGCAAAGATTTTAACCATGGAACGGGACATGGCGTCGGCTACTACCTGAATGTACACGAAGCTCCGAACGGTATCCGCTGGCGGATCGTACCGGAACGCAATGACAGTGCCGTGCTTGAGGAGGGAATGATCACATCTGATGAGCCGGGCTATTACGTAGAAGGTGAGTACGGCATTCGCCACGAAAACCTGATCGTCTGCAAAAAGGCAGAAAAGACAGAGTTTGGACAGTTCATGTGCTTCGAGCACCTGACGATGGCTCCGTTTGATCTGGACGCAGTCGTACCGGAGCAGATGAGCGAACGTGAACGCGGGCTGCTCAACACATACCACAAAGAAGTGTATGAGAAGATCTCTCCGTATCTGGAGAAGGAAGAAAAAGAGTGGCTGAAAGAAGCGACGAGAGCGATCTGAACAAAAGATAAGAAGCCGTCATGTATCTTTTGATTATGAGATCGTAAGCGCATAGGATTATAAGAATATAAATACAAAAATATGGGATGCCAAGCATATATGGATCGAAAGAACCCTTTCATGATCCGTATATTTGGCATCCCATTTTGTATTAGGAAAAACGGTCGTTTGCAAGCATCGCCGCTCCGTAAAGTCCTGCTTTATTTCCAAGTTCTGCTCTTCGTATCTCTACGTGGCGGAAGCTCGGCATGATATGCTCGTAGAATTTCTTTTTGATCTGCTCCAGTACGTAGGGCTGTTCCAGAATACCGCCGCCTAAAATGATGCAGGACGGATTCATGGTGTGTGTGATCGTAACGAGTCCATAGACGATCTCCATGATCCAGCCGTCAAGGATCTCCTGTATCTTCGGATCATCGAGACGGGTAAAGATAAGGCGGCCGTTTGTCAGGGACGGATCGTACTCCATTGCCTTTTCGACGAGCGCAGTCGTGGAAGCGTATTTTTCATAGCAGCCGCTGAAAAAATCTTTTTCAGGATGACGGTCTTCCGGATGCGTGATGACGGCGCCGAATTCTCCGGCTGAGTAGCTGCTTCCGTGATAGAGATTTCCGTTCAGGTAAAGCGCGCCGCCGATACCTGTGCCGTATGCAAGACAGACAAAATTCTGTTCGTTTCTCCCTGCTCCGAAGTACGCCTCGCCGATTGCCGCTGCATTCACATCATTTTCCACGTATGTCGGTACGTGAAATTCCTGATGTACGATAGAGCCAAGACCGATTCCGGTATAGCCGGGAACGTTCTGATTGGCGTAGATGATCCTGCCGTCCTCCGGATTCACCTGACCGGCAGTGCTGATGCCGATCGTGGAAAAATCAGTAGTCTGTGCGTACTCGTGGATCGTCTGAACGACAAGTTCGACGATATGCGCGCCGCCGAGGCGTCCCTCAGACGGGCATTCACGGATATCTTCAAGCGTGTTTGTCTCGCTGTTAAAGACGGCTGATTTGAGCGCCGTGCCGCCGATGTCCAAAACCATTGTTTTCATAAGTAAAATCCCCCTTGTATGATTGCTGTATTTTATAAAAGCTTCTTTGAGATCGCCTCGCTCGTAGAGGCGCGCGCCTCCTTGATCGCATCCGGATCCTGATTGCAGTAGCCGTAGTAGAGACATTCGAGCAGAAGGAGCTGCCCGATCTTTGCGGCGATGCAGCCGGATTGCAAGGGACTTTCATTGTAGCCGCACAGCAGAATGACGTCTGCAAGCTGAGCAGCCATAGAATTGCGGAAGTGCGTCAGCAAAATGACCGGTATATGACGTTTCTTTGCCAGTGTCAAAAGCTCCTCGGCGTCTCGCGTAGAGCCGGAGTAGGAAAAAAACAGGATAACATCCTGCGAAGAGGCAAGAGACGTCGCCATGATCTGCATGTGAGAATCTGAAATATGGATAAATTTGTTCGTCACCTGAGAGAATCTCGCCCATGCCTCCTGTGCCAGTACCGTATTTCCGCCCTGACCGAAACAAAAGACCTGTCTGGCGCGGTGAAGGTACATCACGGCGCGGTGGAAAACAGCGGGATCCATCTGCTCAAGCGTCTCATTTACAGAAATGAAAAAGGCATCTCGCAGCTTCTTTCCGATCGAGCTCATCGTGTCGGTCGTAACGATCCCCTGAGGCTTATCGGAAAACTCGCCCAGTTCATTTGGGTGGGAGGTCTTCGCGAGCGCCAGCTTCAGATCATTATAGCCGGACAGACCAAGCATCCGGCAGAAGCGGGTGATGGTCGCCTCAGATACGCCGCAGTTTTCAGCCAGAGAGGAGATAGACAGATACTGCGCCTTCTCCGTATTGGCAAAGATGTAGTTCGCAAGCAGCTTGCCGGAACGTGTCATCTGATTGTATCGGTTTGTCATTTCTTCCAGGATATTCTCAGTCAATTTTTTTCCTCCATTTAGCAAAAACCTGTGAAAATTGCACCTGCATTCTATTATAGAGCATATTATCTTTATGGTCAATATTTTCAGAAGTTTTGCTGAAATAAAATTATTTTCATAATCTGATAGATAAAAAGCAGAAAGAAAAAGCGGTTATTGATAGGAAAATAGTAAAAATGCACAATTTATGCAAATGATTTTCATTTATTTGTTATATTGAAAAAGATTTGCATATGCAGTAAAATGGATTCACAAAGCGCAGAAAAGTGCGGAACATGTATCGTGAAACAGAAAGGAGAAGAGATTTATGAACAAATTATGGAAACGGGTACTTAATGTGGGTTTGAGTGCCGCGATGGTACTTGGTCTTGCAGTGGCAGGACAGCCGGGACTGGACGTACATGCTGCTGAGGCAGAGAAGATGATCTACAGCAACGGCGGACCGGAAGAGTTTTTCGAGACTCCGTGGCTGAATCCGGGAACTTACACTTATACGAAGGTGCTTTACAGCCACCTGATCGTAGCAGATGAAAATCTGGCTCCGATACCGGACCATCCGGATGCTCTGGCTACGTATGAGTACAGCGAGGACGGCAAGACGCTGACATTTACATTGAGAGACGATGCGTTCTGGCATAACGGCGAGCAGATCACGGCAGATGATGTTAAGTGGAGTATTGAGTACGTGGCAAAGACAGCCGTATGTAACCCTGTATTTTTATCTACGTTCAAGGCTATCAAGGGAGCTGTAGACGCAGACGGCAATATCAATGAAACGTTTGAAGGTATCGTTGTTGACGGACAGACACTGACGATCACTTTTGATACGATCGCACCGGATGCACTTTTGACATTTACACAGTTTGCACCGGTTCCGAAGAGCGAATTTGAAGGCGTTGATCCGCTTCAGGTACAGCAGGCTGAATACTTCCAGCATCCGATCGGCAGCGGTCCGTTTATGGTAGAAGAAGTCAATATGAAAAACTACACCATTCTTGCTCCGTTTGACAAGTATTACAATGGCGTAGCAGATTTCAAGATCCAGCTTCTTCCGAGTGCAGGAGACTCAGATGCAAACCTTGTGACACGTGCAAAATCCGGAAATCTGGACTATGCATACACAAAGAGTGTTGCTGACGTTCAGGCATTGGAAGGCACAGAAGGAATTACGATCTCTCCTGTAGATGTACGTTATACACGTCTTCTTTATATGAATAAGTTTGATAGAAAAGATGGAACACCGTCTCCGCTGGCAGATGTACGTGTTCGTCAGGCGATCCGTTATGCGATCGATATGAAGACGATCTGTGAGACACTCTTCCAGGGTGCAGCCGTTCCGGCAGACGTTCTTATTCCGGGTGCAAACGACAAGGCAGAGGGACTGAACCAGTACGAGTACGATCCTGAAAAGGCAAAAGAGCTGCTTGCAGAGGCAGAGTGGGATTCCAACACAAAGATCAAGACAGTTTATTATTACACAGATCAGGCAACGGTCGATCTGATGACTGCAATCCAGGCTTATCTGGCACAGGTAGGCATCACAATGGAATTTGAACTTGTAGAAGGCGATCTGGCAACGATCCTGTGGAGCGCTCCGGCAGATCAGACAAACGGTCCGAGTGCGGTTGACTGGGATATGTGCTATGCGGCAAACGCAGCGCTGTCTCTCCATGAGTATTATGACCGTTACCGTACAGGCAGCCCGACAAACTCCCATACTCCGGAGGATGAAGAGCTGAACAAGCTGATCGACGCTACGAATGCATCAGCAGATGTAAACGATCAGTTAGAAGCATTTAAAGCTCTGACACAGTATGAGAACGAGAGCGTGTTTACTTACGCATTATATTATCAGCCTATCTTTATGATCACAAGCGATAAGGTGGGCGATATCCTTCAGGGTAATCCGCAGTTCTGCTACAACTGGGATATTCAGAATTGGGATATTCAGTAATAGGTAGAAGGAGAGGCGGCATATCAATGCCGCCTCTTTTGTTAGGTGGAGGTTTATATGAAAAATACGCTGCAATATATTTTGAAACGATTATTGATGATGATTCCGATGGCGCTCGTGATCACCTTTTTGATCTACGGCGGATTGGAGCTGACGCCGGGCGATGCAGTCTCCCATATGATCCCGCCGGATCAGCTGGCGAACATTGCGCCGGAGCAGATGGAAGCGCTGAGAGAAGCGTATGGTCTGAACGATCCGTTTCTGGTGCGCTATTTTAACTGGCTCGGACAATTGCTGAAAGGCAATTTTGGTTATTCCATCACAAGCGGAGTGCCGATCAAGGATCTGTTGGTGCAGATGTTCCCTGCTACCATAGAGCTTTCTCTGGCAGCGCTTTTGATATCGACTGTTCTGGGAAGTGTTCTGGGCGTACTGAGCGCACTCAAAAAAGGCTCGGTAGGAGATAATCTTCTTACCGTTTTCGGTATGATAGGCGTGTCTATCCCGCAGTTTTTCTTCGGAATGCTCTGTATTTTGATGTTTGCATTAAACTGGAAGGTGCTTCCGATCGGAGGCCGTATGGCGCCGGGAGAAACGGGTATCTGGGCGCATTTGAAATATCTCATCATGCCGGCGTGCGTACTCGGTATTTCCCTGACTGCCGGAGTGATGCGTTATGCCAGATCGAGTATGCTCGATACGATGAATAAGGATTACATAAAAACAGCCAGAGCTAAGGGACTGCCGGAGTGGAGGATCAATCTTGTCCACGGATTCCGCGTGGCGCTTACTCCTGTAGTGGTACTGGTAGGCTTCCGTCTTCCGACACTGATCGGAGGCTCGGTGGTGATCGAGACGATCTTTCAGTGGCCGGGTATCGGAAACGCATTTAAAACGGCTGTCACAGGACAGAATTATCCTCTGGTCATGATGATCGCACTGTTTTCTGTACTGGCGGTATTGATGGCGAGCTTTCTGGTTGACATCCTGACAGCGATCATTGATCCCCGTGTAAAATTGGAGTGAGGAGGTAACGTATGAGTGCAGAAATGACAAATG